>JAEOSI010000133.1 GCA_016840425.1 Candidatus Wukongarchaeum yapensis | reverse complement strand
TGGTAAGGAGGTTTTAAAAATGGGAGTTAAATATGCAAGGCCAGCAGGAATAACCATAATATCCATATTAGGATTCCTAGTCGCACTATTTCTTTTAGCTGTAGGAGCCATGATGATTGATGATCCTTCAGGAATCGCCGAAGAAATAGAAGACGTAACCGAATCTGATATAAAGAACGCAGGTTATGTAACTATCGCTATAGGTATTTTCGCCCTCCTTATGGCTATAGGTTTCTGGCTTACCCTATCGTGGGCTAGGGCATTAGGAATATTAATAACTCTTGCAGTTATTGTTTTTAGTGCTTACCAACTATATCTTATAGGCTTGGAATCCGAAACATACGGATCTGTCGCAGGAGTAGTTATAGGACTCATAATACTAGGATATTTACTTTTCGACAAAGATGTCAAATTAGCCTTCTCAGACTAAAAAACCCTTTTTCCCTCTTTTTTTGAAAGTAGACCAAAATTAGCCCTTTTTGAAGTATTTCCTTGTTTTTAAATGAACCCAAAATTGAAGCTTTACCTAATTTTCAGGTAGAGCAATCCACGAATCAAAATAAAAAGTCTATCAAAAGATAAACGCCTATTTAATATTTTTAAAAACTTCACGGAAAGTTTTATAATAAAATTACCTTAGAAAAAACGATAAAAAGCCAGTTTAGATGTGGGATGTACTATGTCAATTCCGGGTTACGTGGATTATCAAAGAAGAGAGTTTTGTAAAGATGTAAAATGTCCGGTTCAGTTAGATTTGGACGCCCAGGAAGAAGGTTCTGAAGAGTACGAAAGAATCAGAAATATTTGTAAAACCGCGTGTAAATATACGACTTATCAATTTCATCACTGGCTTATCGATAAAGGATATTTGATAGTTAGACCTGAAAAATAAGATATTAAACAAAAAGGTGGTATTCTAAAATGGATTGGGGAATGAAGAATCGTATGTCAAGAATAATTAATCCAAAAACAGGCCATACTGTAATGCTTGCTGTGGATCATGGGTATTTTCAAGGACCTACAACCGGATTGCGAAAACCTGGAGAAACGATTGCGCCACTGGTTTCATATGCTGATGCTGTGATGATCACCCGAGGCGTTTTACGCACCTCGGTAGATACGGGCATCTCAAAGCCAATCGTGCTCAGAGTATCTGGCGGAACTAGTGTACTTAAAGAGGATTTGTCCAATGAGGGAATCACTACTTCGATGAAAGAAGCTATCCGTCTAAACGCTTCTGCGGTAGCTCTTTCAATATTTGTAGGTGCTCCCAACGAGAGACAAACATTATTAAGTCTATCAGAACTGGTTAATCAGGGCGAAGAGTATGGTATTCCTGTTTTAGCGGTCACAGCTGTGGGTAGGGAGATGGTGCGTGACACCCGTTATCTTGGTTTGGCCACTCGTATCGCCGCAGAACTTGGAGCACACATGGTGAAAACCTATTACTGCGAAGACTTTGAAAAAGTGGTGGAAGGGTGCCCTGTTCCCATAGTTATTGCGGGTGGCAAAAAAATACCAGAGCCTGATGCATTAAAACTCGCCTATAACGCTGTTCAAGCAGGTGCAATGGGCGTAGACATGGGAAGAAACATCTTTCAATCCGAAACACCCGCAGCAATGATTCAAGCTGTCCGCTCCATAGTCCAAGAGAACTACACACCAGACGAAGCCCTTGAACTGTTAAAAAGCCTAAAAAGCCAAGAAAAATAGGTAACTTGTATAAATCTTTTAAACTTTTAAACCACAATAAAATCTCTTTTTTTAAACATGCTAGAGGAGAGTTCATTGTGCGCGTAGCAATGTACTACAATAATAACGATGTAAGACTAGAGGAGATGCCGAAACCAAAAACCGGCCTGGGAGAACTACTGGTAAAAGCGATGGCTTGCGGTATTTGCGGCAGCGATGTCATGGAATGGTACCGGGTAAAAACGGCACCCAGAGTGCTTGGTCATGAAATGACGGGGGAGATTGTTGAAGTCGGAGAAGGTGTTAAGCATTACAAAGTTGGTGACAGGGTCTTCGTATCCCATCACGTGCCGTGCAATACTTGCCGCTATTGTCTAAGCGGTCATCACACCGCGTGTGAGACTTTACACACAACTAACTTTGACCCTGGCGGTTTCGCTGAGTACATCAGGGTGCCCCGAATAAACGTAGACCGAGGCGTGTATCTCCTACCGAATGATATGTCTTATGAGGATGGAACTTTCATCGAACCATTAGCTTGTTGTGTGCGTGGACAAAGAGCAGCACAGATAAAACCAGGCGACACCGTTTTCGTCATAGGAAGCGGCATCTCCGGCATCCTACACATACAACTAGCCCACACACTCGGTGCAACAAAAATTATAGCATCTGACGTTAACGAATATCGTCTAAAAGCAGCTAAAAATTTTGGAGCAAACGAGATCATCGACGCAAAACAGGAATTAAATGTGCCTGAACGCATCCGAGAAGTAAACGATAACAGGCTTGCCGATAAAGTATTAGTGTGCACGGCAGCCCTTCCAGCTACAACTACCGCATTACAATCAATAGATAGAGGAGGCACAATCCTGTTTTTTGCCGTACCTGAACCCGGTGTTAAAGTTCCAGTACCCCTTAACGATATGTGGAGAAAAGAAATTACGTTAACAACCTCATACGGCGCCAGCCCCGTTGACATCACAACCTCAATAGAACTAATCAGAGCTGGCAGAGTGAAAGTTAATGACATGATCACACACAGATTAAGTTTAGCAGAAGCAGGTCTAGGCTTCAAACTCGTTGCAAAAGCCGAAGACTCCCTCAAAGTAATAATCGAACCTTTCAGATAATTTATATGAAATCAAAGAATAAATCCTCGCTCATCTAATTTTTACCTTTTAACCCTTTTGTATTTATACCTTCTACAGGGAGAAGTCCATATAGGATTTATTCAAGCTTGATGTGGAGAAAATGAAAGCTGAAAAAGATGTTGAAAGCTTGATAAAGGATTTGAAGAATAAAAATAAGAATATCCGAAAGAAGGCAGTAGAGGCTCTTGCTGAGATAGATGATTCTTGGGCAGTAGAACTCCTTATAGAAGCTTTAAAGGATGAAGATAGGGATATTCGAGGTAAGGTTGCAAAGGCTCTTGGATGGCTTTGGGATTCTAGGGCTGTTGCCCCTCTCATTCATGCTTTAAAAGATGAAGATTGGCGTGTTCGATGGGCAGCAGCAGGAGCCCTTGGACGGATAGAGGATTCTAGGGCTGTAGAAGCCCTAATAGAAGCTTTAAAGGATGGAAATAACGGTGTTCGCTGGGGAGTAGTAAGGACTCTTGGAGAGATAGGGGATAAAAGGACGGTAGAACCCCTTATAAAAGCTCTAAAGGATAAAGACGAAGATGTTCGTAAAGCTTTGAAAGAGGCTTTAGAGAAGATCAAAAAGGAGAAATCCTCCACGCTAATGAAGTATAACCCTTGAATTTTTATCCTCTATCTCTTTTCTATTCCCCAAGTTTACGCATTGTTATTTCTTTATTCCCCCATTAAAGTTCTGAAAGATAAAGCTTGGGTTATTCGATTGGAAGCAATTCTCGCTTAATAAAAAATAAAAGCTAGCAAAAGGAAAAACAGAAATGATGGTAATTTTTTAGATAAAGTCGGTGATTTTATTTGTTTCAAGAGGTAACTGAGGGTCATACCTTAGTACTTGAAGGTGCTGCAAGGGCTCAAATAGTTGAGGGTACCGCAGAGATATTTGGTGCACCTTTCTCCCTAAACGAACAAATTGTTGTGCAAAGATTTAAAAGTCTGCCAATTGAAGCTTTAACCCCAATTAAACTGGAAATCGTTCTGGGAACTGGGGGAAAAATCAACATTATTGAAAAATCTACAATTTCTCCCCTCTGGAAAAAGGTAGGAGAGGAGTTTTCCCTCAAAGTAAAATCTTTTAAGAACAAGAAACCTGCAACGATGATGGTCATTGGCGACGTAGACTCGGGTAAAAGTACTTTTGTAATATATCAAACAAACCTTCTTCTTAAACAAAACTTTAGGGTGGGAATTATTGACGCCGACATCGGGCAAAGCAACATAGGACCTCCAACTGTAATAGCTCTTGGAGTGGTTGAAAAAGGAAATTTTGCAAAGTTCCTCTCACAAATCAAGTTAAAAGACGGTTACTTTATCGGTCATACCTCGCCTAACCGGGTTTTTCACAGGGTGATGGTAGGCGTAAAAAAGATGGTCGATACAGTTATTTCCCAAAACTGTGACGCGATAATAATAGATACAACAGGTTTTGTGAGGGGAATGCACGCAAGAGAGCTTAAATTTCAAAAAGCCTCCCTTATCACCCCTGATTTAATAGTTGCTTTACCAAAGGGTGAAGCGTTGGAATCACTTCTTGAACCCTTGGAACTTCTTGGTTTAAAAATAGAAAGAGTTCCTGCCTCAGAAAATGTAAGATCAAGATCGATGGAAGAGCGAAAAGAGCTTCGAAAGATGTCTTTTGCAAAACATCTTTTAGGCGGTAAAATTGTAAAGCTTTCATTGGACAAATGCCCACTTATAACGCAATTTAATGTGGGTGTTGGGGCGCCTTTATCCAGAGAGGTCATTAGCTTTTTAGAAGAAAAGCTAAGCGTAAAAATTTTGCATACCGCGTTGACAGAAGAGGTTTTACTAATTGTTGTTAGGGATAAGGTTCGTATGGGCGATGTTTCAGAAATAGTTTTTCATGCTAATGAGGTGTCGGAGGGAAGGGAGGTAATTGTTTCGTCTGAAAAGGATTTAGAAAATTTACTTGTGGGACTTTTTGGTGTGGATTTTGAGTATAAAGGTATTGGCATTTTAAAGTCTATAGATTATGAGAAAAGAAACTTAACACTTTACACTCGTGAAGATCCAAAAGAGGTTAGCCTGATACAGCTTGGAACTGTTCAACTGCTTGAGAATGGAGAAGAAATTGGAAAAGTTTCCACCGTATTTTGACCTTTTTAATTTCTTTTTTGTTTGTAAAAATTTTTGAGAGGGATTTAGGCCAGACATTTTTTGTTTTTTGGGTGTTTTTTGTTTTTTAAAATTCTTTAAGAGTTTATTTTTCATTTTTTCTGGTTTTAACGCCTTTTTGTTTTTTATTCTTGTTTAATCTTTGTTTGTTAAGTTTTTCGAGTTTTTTCAATATTTTTATTATTTCGAATAATTCGAAATTTTTAAATAGTTTAACTTTTCCAACTTATTCTAAGAAGTAGTTTTACTTTCGGTGAGGTCTCTCCCTTGTCCCAAGATATTAAACGTGCTGTAAAAGAAGCCATTAGACGGGGGCTTGAAGAGGGAATAGTTCCCACAATGCCCTTCGCAGCCTTTGGGTTTTCAGAAGATCCCTTCAGCGATAATTTGCCCGATAAAAATGAATACTCCTTTTACGAAAGAAAGGATCCCTTGATATCGGTGGTTGAAAAAATGGCCCGATGTATTAAGTCAAACACAGGCTTTTTAGTAGTAGGTCCAGGAGATGTGGGAAAAACAATCGCCCTAAAACATGCTGCTCGTCTATTTAATGAAGAGATGGAAAAATCAGGCTATATGGCTGATTATATTGATGCTAAATCCTGGATTTTGAACCATAACAATGGGAAACCTGATAAAGGCGAAAAAACTGATTTTAAGAACGGATTCGACCAATGGCTTGTAGACACAGACTTTTCTAAAACTTCTATTTTAATAATCGATCATGCTGATGCGGTTTTAGAACGTTTAGACGTATATTGTAGAGAAATTCGTGCAGAAGTGGGAGAAAAACCGTTCTGCATTGTTTGTGTTCTCTCTCCCCTTGTCTACGCTTTAATGTTACAAGACATGCCAGAAATCAAGGACGAATTTTTTGCAGACGTTTTATGGATCAGGCCGATGAAAAAGGAGGAGATCATCTGCCTCTTAAAGGCTCGAATGGACTCTGTAAGAATGGAAAACTTTACCAAGGAGTTAAAAGATGCTGAAATCACGCCTTTCACCGAAGAATCATTAAACCTTATCGCCGAGCATTCCTTCGGATTACCAGGATTAGCCCTTTATATTGCCCGTGAATGTATGCGACAAGCCCACGATTTTGGAAAAGACATGATAGATAAAGATATTGTAGATTTTTCCGCCCGAGCTTTAGGTTTCGACGTAGCACGACAAATAGTGGAAGGCAAACTAAATTTTAGTAAAACAAAAAGAGAGATCTTAGAAAGCGTAGTCATCCGGGGAAGTTTCGCTACAATCCAGAAAGGAGTTACAGGCCAAGAACTCTTGCAAAAGCTAGAAGTAGCCCCCTCAACTTTAAGCTATCATTTCCAAGACATGAGCTCAAAAGGGGTTTTAGTGGGAGCAAGAATAGGCCTCAACGTGTTTTATAGGGTTAAAAGACCTGTAAAAGACGCTTTAGAAATCATATTTTCCCCAGTAACCCTCATGGTGAGTGTT
>JAEOSI010000132.1 GCA_016840425.1 Candidatus Wukongarchaeum yapensis | reverse complement strand
TTTTTTTCCTTTTTTTTAAATTAAAGAATCTTTTTTTTATCTATAATTGTCAAGTTTCCTTTCCTTGGATCTTCTCTAAAGCTACTTTCAGAGCTTTTCGAACTAGATTATCACCATCATTTAAAGCTTTATTAAGTGGTTCTAATGCCATAATATCCCCTATCTCCCCCAGAATCCACGCAGTATACTTTCTAACATACCTATCTTTATTCTTCAGTGCTTGTATGAGACGCTCAACTGCTGGTTTTCCTATCCCAATAAGAACTTCTGCTGCTCTTTTTCGAACATCAATATCTTTATCTTTTAGGGCTTGTATTAATGATTCTACCGCTGGTTCTTCTAATTTTACTAGCTTGTCCCATTGTTCTTTTGCGATTAGGTAATAAGCTTTCTCTATATCATCTTCAGGCTTCCAGCTAAGCTTATCAAGAGCCCCTGCTACTTTCCATCTAACATCACAGTCTTCATCTTTTAGAGCTTGAGCGAGAGGTTCTACAGCCCTTACGTCCCTTATCTTTCCAAGAGCCACTTCAGCATTCCTTCGAACATCACCGTCTTCGTCCTTAAGAGATTGTATTAGGGGTTCTACAACCCTCGCATCACCTATCTCTCCCAAGGTTTCTGCAGCTATCTTTCGAACATCAACATCTTTATCTTTTAGGGCTTGTATGAGGGGTTCTACAGCCGGTTCCCCTATCCCCCCAAGAGTCTCTGCTGCCCTACTTCGAAAATAATTATCTTTATCCTTAAGAATCAGAATAAGAGATTCTACAGCTGGTTCCCCTATCCCCCCAAGGGCCCATGTCGTATACCTTCTAACGTACCTATCTCCATCTTTTAAAGCTTGTATGAGGGGTTCTACAGCCTTTGCATTCCCTATCTCGCCGAGAGCCAATGCCGCGTTTCTCCGAATATCCTCATTTTCCTCCTTCAAGGCTTGTATTAGGGGTTCTACAGCCCTTGCATCCCCTGTCTTTCCCAAGGTTTCTGCTGCTCCCCTTCGAACATTAATATCTTTATCTTTTAGGGCTTGTATGAGGGGTTCTACAGCCGGTTCCCCTAATTTTACTAGCTTGTCCCATTCTTCTTTCGCGATTAAGTAAAGAGCTTTCTCTATATCGTCTTCAGGCTTCCAGCCTAGTTTATCAAGAGCCCCCACCGCATTCCATCTAACATCACCGTCTTCGTCCTTCAGAGCTTGGGTGAGGGGTTCTACAGCTCTTGCATCCCCTATCTCTCCTAGGGTCTCTGCTGCTCTCTTTCGAACATCAACATCTTTATCTTTTAGAGCCATCATGAGAGGCTCTACCGCTGGTTCTCCTATTTTGCCAAGAGCCCTTGTTGAATTTCTTCTAACATCCTTATCTCCATCTTTTAGAGATTGGGTGAGGGGTTCTACAGCTCTTGCATCCCCTATCTTTCCCAGGGTTTCTGCTGCTCCCCTTCGAACATTAATATCTTTATCTTTCAGGGCTTGTATGAGGGGTTCTACAGCCGGTTCTCCTAATCTTACTAACTTATCCCATTCTTCTTTCGCGATTAAGTAAAGAGCTTTCTCTATATCGTCTTCAGGCTTCCATCCTAGTTTATCAAGAGCCCCCACCGCATTCCATCGAATACCCTTATTTTCCTCCTTCAGAGCTTGTATGAGGGGTTCTACAGCCCTTGCATCCCCTATCTCACCAAGGGTCAATGCTGCGTACCTTCTAACATCCTGGTCTCTCTTATACTTCAAGGCCTTTATCAAGCCTTTAACATCTTTCTTAGCTTTCATCTTTTCCACATTCGGCTTGAATAAATCCAATATGCCCATATCTACACCTTCATAACTTATAGCGACCAATTGCCTATAAGCCGGCATATACTAAAATCGCTTTTTGTTCCAATTTGGAAGGATGCGAACTTCTTGTTATCTCTCATTCGGTCAGCATATAAGAACTTTTTACTCATTCTTTCCTATCACCTCCCTGGCATCAAATACAGTAATTTCTCTAAATTTTTTAGCGAATCTCTTCAGCTCATAACTTAGATTTAAAAGAAAATATACGCGAAGCGCCCCCGACTGTTTTATTTCGCTTAATATATGCTGATAAACGAAGACTTGCGAAGCGAAATTGGAAACTTTGGATGAAGCACCGACGAAGCCTTTTATCGGTCGTGGTGTGTGTTCGTTAGTTCCGGGAAATGCAAAGCATTTCGAAAGTCTGACTTGGAGATTTAATTTCTAAGAATCCTACTTATTTTTGTGTTAATTTTACTTCAGGGAAGCCTACAATATCATAAGTTGCTGAGGCTATTTTGATGTTTTCAGACTTTTCAATTTCACTAAGAATCATTCGACTTAATTTATCGCGTAATAATCTTCTTCCTCTTACCTCTACTACGTATCTGATGTTAAGGTTTATCCAGTTGTCTGTCGGTGTTAAAAATATTTGAGGCTCGACCCTCCTTTCACTCAGATAATATTTTTCCCTTATTTGTGAGATCTCTTTTTCTGCCTGATCCGTTATATTTTCAGTCTCTTTTTTGACAATGGTTAAAATTTTAGAAATCGCTTCTTTCCAGTCACTATCATATGTTAAGGGGAGAGATATTTCATCCCAAATGAAGTTGTGGTCTTTAGTATAATTGCTCACATTACCGGATAAAACATAACCGTTCGGAATTAATGTCAGTCTGCCTGTTGCTTGATCTCCTGCCACCCACTCCTTTAGTTCCAAGAGGGTAGTATTAAAAATACCTATATCGATTACGTCGCCGACTTTTGAGCCGATTTCGACCCTATCTCCAACACGATAAATTCCAGTTGTAAATATTAGTATTCCGCCAACAAAGTTCTTAAAAAAGTCTTGTAAAGAAATCGCTATCCCTGCAATAATCAAACCACTAGCAAGTAAAAGACTTCCAGTATCCTGCACCCATATCCTGATTACGACAAATAAAAGAACCACAATATATAGAACAGAAACAACCTTTCTGAAAGAATACTTTGCTTTAGCTTCTTTTATTCTTTTAATAACTGTTCCTTCGACAGCAACTTTGAAGATAAAATAAATAATAGTTAATGCAAGAAACGTGTAAAATCCTTTATCTAGATAATCTTTTGGATATCTGGAATTAGCGAACCATAATAAAGCAGTAACTATTATTAAAGCTAATATTTTGCCTATCTTCTTTCTTGCCATATTATCCGGCAATCTTTATGCTATATTTAAATTTTTTCTACCGACGGCTATGTATAAATCCTTTGGATTTTATATAAATTCTTATTCTTATGGTTCTGTGGTGTTGTAGGGATCATTTTCAGGATAATCTCTTTGTTCTGCAGCCTGTCTTCCTCGAATTTACCGCTTCTCCGAACAGTCTTTTCATAACGGAGAAAACCGTGTACAACCGGTTGGAAAACCTGCTGAAATGAAGAGGCACCCTCACCCTCTTAAAAACCTTGAAAAAGTCTTAGCAAACCTTATAAAACGAGAATCGCCACACATCATAGCACGTTCCTATCTCTTAAAGGGTAAATAAACAAAAGAGGGGGAAACGTGCCACAAATCACACGGTTTCTACAGAGCCTAAAAAAATAAAATTTATATAACAATCTAAAGGTTTTCTACAGAGCCTTTTTGTCTAAAATTAAATTCTGCGCAATAAGCATTAAACAAGTTTTATTCGCTTAATGTATTAATACCTAAAAATTAGTTTTTTATAAAATCAAATTATAACCCACTAGTACTAAAATTAGTTCAAAAAATTTAAATAAGACCCCTTAAAAGGAGGTATACACGGGTAGAAAACATGGTTGGAATCAAAGACATAGAACAATTAATTGAAAAGATAGCCGAAGTAGAATATTTGCAATTTTTAGTTATTGTAATAGGAACATTAATAGTTTCAAAAATCGTTCATTCAGCACTACTGAGATATGCTAAAAAAATCAGTGAAAAAGCCGAAAGAGAGATCAGAGCTGAGATATTAAACGTTATAATAGGGCCATTATACCTGTTCATAATCTTTATTGGTTTATATCTAGGATTAAGGTCCTTATCAGAACTAGAAGAATATTATAAATGGATGGACAGGATAATCTTCATTATTTCGGCGCTACTAATAGCTTTAGTATTTTCTAGAATTTTACTAGTTTTTACTTCTCGTTGGTTGAGGGTTGAGAAAAAGTTTGAAAAAACACCCCAACTAATCAACAAAATAATAGCTTTACTTGTTTATCTCATCGCGTTCTTAATAATTTTAGATCATTTTGATATCGCGATAAGCCCCTTAGTCGCTGCCTTTGGTATAGCTGGTTTAGCCATAGCGCTTGCCCTTCAAAGCACTCTTTCAAACCTTTTTGCCGGTTTAAACATTATCTCTGACAGACCAGTAGATGTCGGAGATTTTATTGAACTAGAAGGTGGCCTAACGGGCTATGTTGAAGACATTGGATGGAGATCGACAAGAATAAGAACCTTACCTAACACCCTTGTAACAATTCCAAACTCAAAACTCGCTGAAAGCATAATCACAAACCATTCAAAGCCTGTACCAGAAATGTCTGTGGTAGTTCAATGCGGTGTTGCCTACGATTCAGATCTTACCAAAGTAGAAAAAGTTACAATAGAAGTAGCAACAGAAATCCAAAAAACAGTTCCTGGAGCACTAAAAACCTTCGAACCCTTCATAAGATACCACACATTCGGAGACTCAAACATCAACTTCTCCATAATCCTAAGAATCGAAAAACCCGTCGACAGATTTTTAGTCGTCCATGAGTTCATGAAAGCCCTAAAAGCAAGATACGACAAAGAAGGCATCGAAATATCATGGCCAATCAGAAAACTATATCAAATAAAATAAAAAATCAAACGCCTCCCTCCTCACATTAACTCTCACACAACAGCGATCTAACAACTCCAAAGGCAAACCACCACAAAAAACCAGTAAAATAAACAAAAATATCCGGGATCACGATGATCTTAACATTTATTTGATTTGAGGCTTACTACCTTCTCTATTTTTGAGAACTTAAAAAGTTAAAAGATTTAAAAAAATGCAAAATGAGCTTTTAAGATATATTTTTGGCTAAGAATCATAAATATTCTTAATTTGTTCCTAAAAACTGTTTTAGCAATTTCCATCCTAAAAATTTAAATAAAAGTGATCAAACTAAACTAAAAGTAATCAAACAATCTTTTTAGAGGGTATAGGATGTCAGTCAGTAAGGAAAGAATAGAATATTTTGTCTCGTTACTAATAGCGTCAGTCGTGATAATAATAATGTCGATAATCTATTTTGCGATCGTTTTAATCGTAGTGAAAATCGCTGCAGACCTTGTCGGATTTGACGATCTTGATGATAGTTTCGGAGTATTATCCGCTAGCATACTGGTACTAGCAATTTTAGTCAGTTCTGCTTTACATGAAAGAACTTAACATCTTCCAAAAAAAGTAACAGCGCATAACCTAGTTTCAGATGAACTCCTTGTCCTATTAAGGAGGCTTTATGCCTCAAGCTATGCAGTTCAATTTGAATTTATACTATGTAAGGAAATTCCTAAGATAAAGACCATAATCTTGTTGTAGGTAGTTTTAATACCATCTATTTTTTAGGTCTAAATTTAAAAATAAGAAAATCCAAGATACCAATGAAAAATTCCGAAAATAGAATAATAACACTTTTTTGAGAGGGATCGAATTGGAAATAGATTTGAATTATTTGGTTAGGGTTTTTGCAATTCTTGGAGGATTGCTTTGTATCTTGTTTGGTTTTCTAACCATTATTGAAGGGGCTGGGCATGGAGCTTCATCCATTGAAGGGTTTGCGGAAAGGGTAGCGGACGTGGTAGCA
This sequence comes from Candidatus Wukongarchaeum yapensis, assembly GCA_016840425.1. Lineage (GTDB taxonomy): Archaea > Asgardarchaeota > Wukongarchaeia > Wukongarchaeales > Wukongarchaeaceae > Wukongarchaeum > Wukongarchaeum yapensis. The sequence continues at coordinate 599 of JAEOSI010000132.1, read as the reverse complement.
GGTATCATCGTTATCGGAATAGGCCTTTTAGTGTTGTCGAGTTATGGTATATTAGATCTACCAGCGAGAGTAGAGACTACTTGGCTTATACTAATAGTTTTGGGACTAATAGCCCTCATTTTTGGAGGGGACATAGGGGCGGTTCTGCTTATCCTTGCAGGCTTTTTATCCCTCCTAGAAAAAAGCATGAAAGAAACCAGTTAAAGCCCATATGAAAACTGTTGATAAAAAGCATTTTATGCCATTAAATAGCCCTAAAATCTAAAATATCTGAAGAAAAGAAATTGGAAGCCCACTTACTCCTGATACAACACGGAAGGACCAGCTGCAAAGCACCAATATCAAATGTTACGAATGACCAATAGAGAAAGAATGACCGTACGAAAAAAAACTTTGGAAGAAAGAGATTTGAAAGCAATATCAACCTCAACATAATCCTAAGAATCAAAACCACCCGTGACAGATTTCTAGTTATCCACGAATTCATAAAAGCACTCAAAGCAAGATATAACCAAGAAAACATCGAAATATCATGGCCAATCAGAAAACTATATCAAATAAAATAAAAAGTAAACAACAGCCTTTAGAAAGTTTAAACT
>JAEOSI010000131.1 GCA_016840425.1 Candidatus Wukongarchaeum yapensis | reverse complement strand
CTTTTCTTTTATTCGCTTCTCCATTTTCTTTACCGCTTTTTCGAAATCTTTTCTAATGTATGTGTCAAAAACAGCACCAAGTTTTCCCTCTAAGTTGAGTTCCCCAAGCTTATCGATAAACTTCTTAACACCTCTGGTTGGCCCCCCAAAATGATTCGGAGAACCCACCAAAATCGCATCATAACCGGGAATCTTATTAAGATCAACTTCTTTGAGCACACTAAGAACTGTTTCCATTCCCTCAACTTCCCTCATACCCTCTATAATGGTTTCCGCTACACGTTTAGTATTACCATACCTTGACTCATAAACAATGAAAACTTTCACCAAAAAACCAACTCCTAGTCATCTTAAGTTAATAAGAAAAAATAGCAGATATAGAAATTTAAAGATATTTAAACCATGTAATGGAAGTTTTATTTTTTCGTCATCAATTTTTGTAGCAAAGGATAAAAGAAGATAAGGAGCAGAACAACAAAGATTATACCCGTGATCGGGTGGAAAAATAGATTAACCGTGTATGATTCTCCTTCTTCAGCCCTGTCTAACATGTCGAAAGCACATCCAATACTTCCCAATCCAAAAATTAGCGCTCCAAATCCAGAAAGCAACCATGTTCGCGTCTCCATATTCTCAATATCAAACCGCTCTTGTACAAAAGGATAAAAATAGATACTGAGCAGAAGAACAAAAATTATGCCCGTGATCGGATGAAAATACTGATTAACGGTATAAGATTCCCCTTCTTCAGCTCTGTTTAACATGTCGAAACCACATGCAATACTTGACAGACCAAAGATTAGCGCCCCAAGAAGAATCCACTGTGATCTTTCCATATATATACAACCCCCTATCGAATTGAAAACTAATAACAGGATTGAAAACTGATAACGATATATAAAATTTCCTCACTAAAATACAGCGAGAACCGAAGATAACAGGGATTTCATACATACTAGGTTATACGCAAATGCATTTAAGTGGGAGAAATTTAGCAAAACCTTTGCATACTTCAAAACGTAGGTTAATGCTTGCAAAAAAGGAGATGAAACATGTTTTGGGACAATCAATACGAAAACAATGGGCGTATTTGGGGAGAAGGACCAAGCGAGCTAGCCATTACAACAGTTAGATACTTGCAGAAACTCGAATTAAACCACCAAACCTTAACCTTACTAGATATTGGCTGTGGCTATGGTCGTGACACATTCTACTTTTTAAACAATCTTAAATGTAAGATTTTAGCAATAGACATTTCAGAAAAAGCCCTAGATATCGCCTCAAACGCAATCCCTCAGTCGCAAAAAGAAGACGTGAAATTTCAACATTGCAATTTCACAGAGCTTAAAAAAGGCAAATACGACATAGTATTCATTTCAAACTTATATCAACTACTGAAAAAGAATGAAAGAAAAGAACTTAGAAAAGCAGTTATGAGAACACTAAAACCAAACGGATTACTATTCCTCAGCACACTATCAGTAAAAGATCCCGAACACTACGGAAAAGGCACCCCTATTCCCGAAGAACCCAACTCCTTTCAAGACAGAGTATATCTCCATTTCTGCACCAAAGAAGAACTAATCGAAGATTTTGCCTTTCTAAAAATCAAAAAACTATACGAACATGAATATTATGAACTCCGAACAAAAGGTGAAACTCACCACCATATCTCATGGATATTAATAGGAGAATATATAGGCACTTCAAACAACACGGCATAAACTATTGCTCATCTATTTAGATCATCAAAGGCTTTAAGCGCTTCAGGTAAACAAGAATTAATTCCTTTAAGACCTACTACGGACAAAGTCAATAATATTAAAACTCTTTTTATTTTTCTCAACACAAAATGATAAATAGTCTTATTTATATTTAGAAATTAAGAAAAGCCAGTTCACCTTAAGAAACTAAGGGCGTAACAACTTTAAGGGAGTCGATGTTCGATTTCTGAAAGAGCAAAAAAATTGGGAGAATTATTGACTGAGCTGGAGAGGCGGAGCGAAATCAAGGCCAGTGCTATTGTTTCTAAAGAAGGTTTAATGATGGCAAGCAAATTGCCAGGAGATATCGACGAAGATGCTATTTCCGCCATGTCCGCAGGCATGCTCTCTTTAGGTACAAGAGTTGGCAGCATATTAAAATGTGGCGAAGTAGAACAAATAATAATCAAAGGAGCAGAAGGGCTCACGATCACCATGGACGCAGGACCGGAAGCTGTTTTAATCCTCATCGCTCCAGCCGACGCAAAGCTAGGCATGATCTTTTTCGACATAAAAATAACCATTGAAGGCATAAAAGACCTCCTAAAAGCTTAAAACCAAGTTTTCTACTAAAGTTCATTTGTGCACAAACTTATATAACTCGCCAAACCAGAAAACCAAAGATGAAAGAAGGACTATTGTTAATAATTCGATCAGACTCAACGATTTAAATCCAAATACTTCTTGGAAAAAAGGTATGTAGATTATCATAAAGAGAAGAATAATTGAAGTTAAAAGAGATGCAACAATGTTCTTATTGCTAAAAAATCCTATACTAAAAACAGAACTTCTAAGCGAACGCATGTTCAAAACATTAAAAAGCTGCGTAAACGCCATAACGACAAAGGCCCCTGTTCGAGCCTTTTCTTTTCCTTGTGGTAAATAAGCATTAAAAATAGCTAATGTAACAATAACCATGATGGAAACCATTAAAAGTAGAAATGGGATTATCTCTTTTGATAAAACATTTTCCTCTTTTTTTCGTGGAGGCTCGTTTAAAACACTACCGTGACCTGGTTCAGTGGCTAAAGCAACATCAGAAACACCATCTGTAACTAAATTGAGCCATAATATCTGAGTAGCTAATAAGGGCAAACCCAAACCAAGAAGCAATGCACCAATAATAGTCAAATCTTCTGCAAAATTAGTAGTGACAAGAAAAGTGGCCGCCTGACGAGTGTTTACAAAAACAATTCTTCCCTGTTCTATTGCATCGACAATAGAAGCAAAATTATCATCAGCAAGAACAACTTCACTGGACGCTCTTGCAACATCAGTGCCAATTAACCCCATCGCAATACCAATATCAGCTTTTTTTAATGCTGGTGCATCATTAACTCCGTCCCCCGTCACTGCCACAACATGTCCCTGTTCCTGTAAAGTTTCAACGATTCTTAACTTCATATTTGGTGTTAAACGAGAAAAAACAGAAACATTTCTCACCATTTCTTCAAAACTTTCTTCTGACAGCACTAATAACTCTTGTTCTGTAAGAGCTTCAGGATATTTACTTCCTGTTTTCTCATCGATAAGACCGATTTCTTTAGCAATTGCAACAGCTGTACCTTTATGATCTCCTGTCGTCATAACAACCCGAATTCCAGCTTTCTTAGCTTTAGCAATCGCTCCTTTTACTTCTGGCCTTGGAGGATCCCTCATACCAACAATACCCACAAAAACAAGCTCATTAACGAAATCTTCTGATAAGTAATCCAAAGAACTAGGAACCCCTCTATAAGCTAAAGCAAGCACTCTCAACCCTTTTTCTGTTAAATATTCTATTTGCGCTAAAATATTTTCACTCTCTTCTTGAGTTATTTTCTCATACATATCATTTTTAAGAACATGTTCAGAATGGTTAAGAACAATCTCAGGAGCTCCTACAACATAAATTTCTCTCTTTTTACTTTCGTCTAAAAGCACTGCAAGCGATGCTCTATACTTCAACTCTGGACTAAAAGGCAAATCATCTTCTTCTAAAACTACTACAAGTGATGCTCTATACTTCAACTCTGGACTAAAAGGCAAATCATCTATTCTTTTTTCTTTCTCCCGTACTACCCCTTTTTCCAACCCAGCTTTTTCTGCAAGTACCACAAGTGCAGCTTCAGTAGGGTCCCCGATAATCTCATAATCCTCCTCCTTTTTTAAAACCCGCGCGTTATTACAAACAGCTGCAATATGCAAAAGCTTTGATAAATGAGGATCTTCCCGAGGAAAGATAGTCACATTTTTTTTGTAAAAAATTCCTGAAGGTATCCAACCACTTCCCGATACCGTGATCTCATCCTTACCCGGCAAAATTATCTTCTCAACACTCAAAGTATTCTGCGTGAGCGTTCCCGTCTTATCTGTCGCAATAACCGTTACTACACCAAGTGTTTCTATTGCCGGCAACTTTCTAACAATAGCATTCCTTTTCGCCATCCTATGCCCGCCAATAGCAAGCACAATCACCAGAACCACAGGCAACCCTTCCGGAATCCCAGAGACAAGAGAAGCTATGGTAAAAAGGAAAATTTCTTCAAACTCCAACCCCCTAACAAAAAAACCAACAAAGAACGTTAAAAATGCGGCGAAAGTTGCAATAACGCCCATTTGCTTTGCTAGCGTGCCTATCTTTTTTTCAAAATGCCCTCTTACCCTTTCTATCTTTTCTATTTCTTGCGCTACTCTACCGATTGCTGTTTCAATTCCCGTAGCCGTCACAACAGCCTTAGCCTGCCCGCTTGCAACAAAAGTACCCATCCACACCATATTCTTACGATCAGCCAAAGAAGTTTTTTCAGGTAAAACTTTAACATCTTTAACAACAGGCAATGATTCACCGGTTAAAGACGCTTCCACGGTCCTAAAATTTTTTAACTCTAGAAGTCTCGCATCAGCAGGACAACTATCCCCTTCTTCTAACAAAATAACATCGCCAGGAACCAATTCTTTTGCAAATACTTGGAACAATTCTCCATCCCGATAAACTTTCGCATAAAGTTCAATCATCTTTTTTAACGCTTGAATCGATTGCTCAGCCCTAAACTCCTGAACAAACCCTATCGTAGCGTTAATCAAAATGACGCCAATAATCACATAAACATCGATTATCTCCCCAAAGAAAAACGAAATAACAGCAGCAACAAGAAGAATATAAATCAAAACGCTATTAAACTGTTTAAGAAAAATCAAAAAAGAATGTTCCCTCTTTTCTTCAGGTATCTCATTAATACCAAACTTTTCTAAACGAATACTCGCCTCCTTATTCGAAAGACCAGCCATATTAGAAGATAATTCCTGCAATGCTTCTTCAACAGTTTTTGAATGAAACAAACTATTCAAACACTTCTCCTTCCAAACAATAACCGATCTTTACAATCCTCTGCTCAAAACACCAATACCATTAAGAGTTTAAAAACACGAATAAAAACTTTTATATCGCCGGCACGGCTTTGCTAATTTAAAAATATCGAAGATCCTCAGAAGAGGTAGATCCAAAGAGGGATGGAAAAGAAGGCGTATAAAGAATGCCCATAGAGCGTTATGCACACCTACACCATTCTCAACTAGTTCTTGATAAACGCAGACGGTTCTACCTATTACCCTCTTCTAGAGCTAACCTTCGGTGTTATTAAGTAGACTTAACACTCTTAACATTCTTAAATAAAGAAAAAAATAAGGGGGTTAATAGTTTATGAGCGAGTTTACGACAAAAATCCAAGTTTCAAAAAATGCTGATTTTAAACAAGTTTATGCCACAGGTATTCAAGGCGGTCACACACCCTTTGACTTCCGCATAGCTTTTCATAATGAATCTGTAAATTTGGAAGAATCAATTCCTGGAGAGAAAATAGTTATAGATCGGGATTTTAAAGTGGAGGTTATTTTATCGCCTTTCGCAGCTAAAAAAGTCATGTTATGGCTTAAACGGCATGTAGAGGATTATGAGGAACAATATGGCGAAATAAAAACACAAAAACCTGCTGAAATTGAAAAACTAGAGTACATTACTTAAAACATGACTTTTAATACCTTTAAGAAATCTTGACGGAAAAGAAAACCGATTGTATGGTTGGGCGAAATAAAATAATGCTTGCGAATAAATAACCGAAAAAGTCTGAAAAAAGTTAAAAGTAAGGAGATAACATCTGCGGAGTGATAATGCCGAGAGTCAAGTTACCCAAAAAAAAAACAAAATTACCATACCAACCAAAGTAAACGCCAAACGCCCCTTATCATGAAACAAATTCTTCCGAGCTATCGATACCACAAAATAAACCCCGAGAACACTGTCAAAATATTAAAGTTATTATTGTGATTTTATATGTTTATAGAAATTAAAATTTGCGAACCACAAACCAAACAAGAATTCAAAAAATACTACGAACTAAGATGGAAAATCCTCAGAAAACCATGGAAACAACCAAAGGGGAGCGAAAAAGACGAACGAGAAAAAGAAGCCACCCACATCATGGCCTGTATAGACAGTAAAATCGTCGGTGTCGGAAGACTTCATTTTAACACCGAAAAAGAAGCACAAATAAGATACATGGCCATCGAAGAAGAATACAGAAGAAAAGGGATTGGGAGCCTAATTTTAAAAGAACTAGAAAAAAGAGCAAAAGAAAAAGGCGCAGAACATATAGTATTAAATGCAAGAGAAAAAGCAGTAAAATTCTATAAAAAACACTATTACAAAACAGTAAAAAGAACTTATACATTGTTTGAAAGCATAAATCATTGGAAGATGCAAAAGAGACTTTAAACT
>JAEOSI010000130.1 GCA_016840425.1 Candidatus Wukongarchaeum yapensis | reverse complement strand
TAGGGATACCCTTAGGCTTGAAGCAGGTCTTGTGCTTTATGGTACTGATATTGATGAAAAAACTACACCAATAGAAGCGCGTTTAGATGTTCCTGTTTTTGTTTCCATGGATAAAGAATGGTTTGTGGGAAAAGTAACGTTAGAGAGGAAAAAGAAGGAACCAATTCAACAAACTCGTATAGGTTTTATCATGGAAAAAAAGGGACCAAACCCTAGACAAGGATAGAAAATAAAAAAGGATGAAAAGGTTGTTGGGGAGGTTACTAGCGGTATTTTTGGTCCTACAGTAAAGCGGGGGGCTGGTATGGCTTATGTTAAACCTCAATATGCAGAAGAAGGAACGGAAATAGCGATTTTAATAAGGGAAAAAGGATATACAGCCAAAATTTCTAACTTTCCTCTATTTGATGAAATAAAATACGGATGGAAAAGAAAAACATCTTAGAAAATGGTTAAATTTTTATCTTTGCCATAAAGGCATAAGAGCATTTTCAACCACTTGATTTATTTGTATTATGAAATTTGATAGTTCATGGGAAGCATTTTCAACCTGGTCTAGGAAGGATTTTGAATTTTCAAAGATTTTGTTTATTAGATGTATATTTTCTGAGGTGGAAATTTTTTCTAAAACCTTCTTTGATGAGGAGATATAATCGTTTCTATTTTTTTCTAGGTTTTCTACCATTGAAATTTGTTCTTCTTTTAATTTCAACCACTTGTTGATATCTTCGTTGGAAGGATCGCTTAGAATATTTATCTCTAAGTCTGAAAGTTTCTCTATAACTTCTGAATATTCTGCAATGGAAGATAGTAGGTTATCAACAGAAGAGTGAAAGTTTTTACAGGTTTCAACCATAAACTGTTTTTCTTCTTCAGGATTTAAAAGTTCATTGCTTAATGTGATATTGAGAATTTCTTGCCCCATTTGTATTGTGAGATGACCATTTTCAATCAGTGATGAGAATTTTTTAATGAAAAATAAGTCTTTGTTAAGTTCATCGCGAATTATCATGTGGACGGGAAAATTTTGTATAAGAGCTTGGAAAAGGCTTGTTAAGAAGATTTTTTTTGCGGTTTCCTCCTCCTTCACTATCTCGCCATCATTTTTTACCATTTCTATACGGGTTAGATTTCCCTTTCTGCCTAAAAACTTCCGTTTAAAAGCGACAAGAATATAGTGATCTACTTCGTTTACTTTAAAAGGCCCGCTGATTTCGGTAATCTCTTTCTTTTTTTCTTTTTTGAAGTTTTCAAAAACGTTTGATAGGGTGTTTTTTGCTTCTTGAACGCGTTTTTCCCGCGACTTTATTCGTTCTAAAAGGAGTTCTTGATTTTCACTTAATTTCGAGGGAGATTTTCGAAGTTTATCTTGGAAAAAACTCATTTAAAGACAAGACCTTGAAATTTTTTTCTATTTTTTTATAGGAGAAGCTAAACGTTTTTGCTGTTTATTAATGTTCACATTAGAGAAACTCGCTAGGTATGTAAGGTTCTAGGTTATTTTGGTTCATTAGAATTATTTCTTCGAGAGATGGGCGTTTTTCTAGTTCTTTAAACGTTATATACCCCCGAGATTTTTCAAATTTTTTCGGAAATTTTATAGCGATAACTTCCAGCTTATAAACGATTAAAATCCCGCGAATGTCTTGTTTCATTTTACCCCAGATATTATTTGCTAGAGGGTATGGATAATAGGGGTTCCATATAGGGAGCCCTTGGGGGTGTTTTTTATAGAAATTTCCACATTCATCATACCTTAAAGATTCCCAGTTAATAGATCGGAAAACTTTTCCCTTGAATATGTTTTCATGTAACCATAGAGAAAAGTGGGTAGGACCACTGACTTGTAAAGCTTTTTTTGGATATTGGGACTGGTTTTTCTCTATATTTTTCCAAAATTCTAAGAGATTTCGCGAGATTTTTTGCCAGTATTCGTTGGGATAAGGTGTTAGTTTCACGTATTTGTCATAAATATAGTTTGTAAAAACATCATCGTTCAAAAAATAAAGGGTTTTCACCGGGGGTAATAAGTGGTTTATTATTTCGTTTGCAATTTTTTTCCCGAATTCGAAATTTAGCACTTCAAACATTGTTTCTTCCAGTATTTGACTAAAAACTTCAGAATCAAAACTTCCAACAGATTTTAACCATTCAGTATAAGTATTTCTATCCGTAAAAAGAATATCTTCAATCCTACGCTCGCAACGCGCATTTTTGGTATTTGGCCTAACACCTATTAGTTTTTGAATTTGAGCGTTTTGATTATTAGGGTCAGGACTACCATATAAAATGGTATCTGTAATCTCCCTAGTCACATCAACTAGTACTTTTGGAGGCAAAATGATTTCTTTTTTCAAAAAATTAATCCCTTCATATTTTTCCTGTTTCCAAAACCTAAAATTATCCCCCTAAGGAAACATTATGTAATTATTATGAATATATACCGAAAAGATATTTATTATTTATCGAAGATAGGAAACTATAAATTATGATATTATGAATGGAAAAGACTATTAGTAAATAGAAGTTTTTGAGCAAAGAATTACCAGAATCTTTTTAACCTAATCAAGCGCTATTTGTTTTATATGATTACTAGTGTAATTGCAGGTTAGATAATAAGGAGGTGACTTGTTTGAGTTATCCAAAAGGATTAGGAGATAAAACGTCACAGGCTATTGATAAAGAGCATAAAAAGTTTATTTTAGAGATGTCTAAACGGGCTGAAAAACAAGTAAGGAAGGCTAATGAACTTATAAAAAGACTCAGAGAAAGGAAATAGAAAATTATAACTAAAAAGATTAAGTTTTCCATTATATAGGAGGAGGGATGGGGGAAAGTGTTAGAATATTACCAGCCTGTGCGTATGTCTACTTTTTCTTCTTCTTTTTCTCCTACTTTTTTTATTTTTTCAAAATAGGAGGGTAGATGTTTTGCGTGGAGGAGGCCTACTCTTTGGAAAATGTTTTTTGTTTTTTTAAAGAGGGGGGCTATGCTTTTTTCCCATTCATACCATATTGCTTGGTCTATATATTCGCCTGCTTTTTTATAATCTCCAAAAGCGCGAAATATTTCGACAAGTATTATGTAGGGGTTTACGTCTTCTTCGCGAAGATTTTCCCTCCAGTCAAGGGCTGCTTTAAACAATTTTTCCGCCATTTGTACGGCTCTTTTTTTGAGGTCTTTCTCTTGCAGCACATCTTCTGCATGTATGATCTCTTGGATTTCGTCTTCAAGAGAGTAGCCTCTTTTTGCTGCCCTTTTTTTAAGAATTGATAGGAGGAGATCTAGAGGCATTTTGTGGCGGAGTGTAAACTCTTTCCAATAGCTGTTTTCTCCAAGCTCTAAAAAAAGTTGAGAGTATTTTGAAATCGATTTTTTGAGGAGATCTTCTTCATTTAAAAGCTTAAACATCCATGAAAGTTCCACCATTCCTGCCGCAGATAGGGCGAGAGATGTCCATGTTAGTTCTGTTTCGACATCGCTCCAAAAGGTAGGGCAGCTTATACAGGAGTCTTGGGAGGCCATTTTATAGGCTCTCAATCCTCTTTTAAAGGCCTCTCTTTCCTCTTCAGAGAGAGGGCGTATTATTTCTTCATCTTCAAGATTTTTGAGAAAATCTTCTTCATTTTCTATCTTTAAGGCAACTTTCCAATATTTTTTAAGGACATTTTCTGTGGCATATTCGTTTTTAAGGAGATTTTTTATGAATTCGCAAACGTGAAAACTGATAAACTTCCTTACTTCTGCTGAGATGTGATTAAAAGCGATCTTCCATATGGAGTTAGTTAATCTTAGTTCACGTCTGGGTTCGTATGGATTAAATCGTTCATGGATCAGAAAGTATGTCTCTTCTAAAGTTTTTCCTGACTTTGCTCTTACTTTACCGGTCCACCTCATTAATCCGCCTACTCTTCTGGAAACTATGAAGCCACCATCTTCGCTAAGAATAGACCAGTGTCCAAAATCTGACCAGGCAGAGTTTTCAAAAATTTTTGCTTCTGACAGGTTCTCTAATCGACCCCAGAATTTGTATTCTAGGAACGCTTCGGAGGCTTGAAGCCTTCTCACAATAGTGGCTATATCGCTTAAAGTAGTGTTTATCATCCTTTCACTAAGTTCTTCAAAGAGTACCGGTTTCCAAGGATCGTAGTTTCCTCCAAAGTTTTCGGCATCAGAAGCAGTCACCACAAGATCCATTCCGGTAGATATAGCCATTTTTAAAGCATGGATTATTACGCCTAAATTGCTGGAAAAAGATATAGCATCTGAAAAAGCATGATCCCTTAATAGGACGAAAGGGTAAATTTCAGATGGGATTTGCTCACTATGTAGTTTGTAGATTCCGCTTCTATAATTATTTTCGACCTGGTATTCATCTAGTATGAAGATTATGAAAACTTCTTTTTCCCATCCCCATTCTATAGTTTTTTTCCTTATAGTGTCTACTATTAAGTTGATTGTTTCTGAGTTTACAGCGCATTCAGGCAACCAGAAAAAAATTAGGGGAAAGATTTGTTCTTTTTCCCATAATTTTTTCCAGAAAAGCTCAAAGTAAAAATCAATGCTCCAAGAAAGATTTATGTAAACGTCAAAAGGTGATTGTGAAATCGCTACAGGCATTATTGGATGAGAATAAGTAGTACAAGCAATTGTAGCTTCATTATTGAGAATGAGCTTAAGAAGGCGATTAAAAACGGGGGAATTGAGCTCTTGAAGGGCTTTAAGGGTTATAGGTTCAACGTTTAAGGATCTTTCAGGTAACAAGTTTATGATCTCATCATAGACTGATCCAGGTTTTAAAACTATTTCAAACCAGTTAGGACCGTTTACAGCTTTATCCCTCACATATTTTGTAAGGTTCAATTCTTTTTCGCTGAGATTCTCCCGCTCAACCCCTAAAAAAGCGTCGACTATGCGACGCGGCTGGTATCCGTGCATGTGCTCAAGGAGGATATTTTCGTTCAAAAATGACACAGCCCCAAAAGGCAAGTAAGGAGTTTTTGTTTTATTTTTCTGATTTTTTAGGTTTTTTTGTTATGTTCTTTTAGTGGTTACCAAAGCTTTGTTTTTATCAATAACTAATGTGTGTTCTGCTTGGGCTACTATCCCCCTGCCTATCTCTTTTAAGACAGGGTATGAAATTAGGACTCCTTTTTCAACAAGTTTTTTAACCTCGTTTAGGGCGGGTTTTCCAAAATCTTTCACAACCCATCTTGAAGCAAAAGGCAATGTCTTGTATTTTTCTACAAAATTTTTTACCGACGGATCTCTTCTCCTCTTATTATCTACTTTGTAGATGTAAGCGTTTTTGCCTGCTTCTACCCTTCCTCTGCCTTTTTTAGTGGTTACGAAGGGTTCGATGGCGATGACCATATTTTCTCTTAATTTTGTGTTGGTGGATAGGGAAGGTATGTTAGGGATTGAGAGGCCTGCGTGAAGATTCCACCTTTTCATTTCGTGACCGGTAAGGTTCTCTACCGGTTTAAAGTCCTGTTTTTTTATGGTTTGCGCTATTACTGCGGAGATTTTTGATATTTTTACTCCACTTCTAACCCATTTAATCGCGGAATTTAAAGCCTTTTCAGCCGTTTCTACTAGAGGCTCGTATTCTGGGTTGAGGGCAACTGATTTAGCAGTATCTGAGAGGTAGCCGTCTACGTGTGCTCCACAATCGACTTTTACCACGCCTTTTTCAGGAATTTTCGCGGTGTCTTCTGGAGGGGAGGTGTAGTGGGCAGCTATCTGGTTGACGCTTATGTTAGCAGGAAAAGCGCATCGTCCTCCAAGGTTTAGTATACGGTTTTCTATAGTTTCACAAATTGAAAGCAAGCTTGCCCCAGGCTTTACAAGTTTTATACCTTCTTTTAAGGCTTTAGAGGCGATTTCGCCGGCCTTAAAATACAGTTTATTGACAACCATTCTAAACTCGTCCTTTTTCTATCTCTTAATCTTTCCTCTACCCCACTGTATAAAAGCTATGGCAAAAGCGGTAAAAAACAGGTATGCTAAAAAGACAGGGGGAATAGCTTTTAAAAACCGTCTAATGATCTGCTCTATCTCTAAAGGTGAAGGATCTCCTCGCCAGAAATGAACAAAAACAATCACCATACCAAGAATCGTATAAAGAGGCCAAGCTACATAACCCCCAAGCAAAAGTCCAAGGAGGGAAACTGCTCCAATACGGCTTTTTATAGGGTCAAGGATTTCATGAGGCAACTTCGCTTCATGTTGAAAATAGTAGGCAAGCAGTAGCGGGGGCGTCTCCCTTAAAGATAGGGCGCCGAACTGCAAACCTAACTGTATCGGAAAAAGCATTATGCACAAAATAGCCCCATAAATGAAAAATAGGTCCAAAAATCCGTTAGGAGGAGAAATTTCCTCCAGTGTTATGAAAATAGCATAAGCAGGAAAAACTATTAAAATAAGGCTGATAGTGTGCAATAAAAATGTACGAAGTTTCCCCCATCTTACCGTTACTTCTTCAAGCTTGGTCTCTAATATCAAGATTCCTTCAACCTTAACAAACC
>JAEOSI010000129.1 GCA_016840425.1 Candidatus Wukongarchaeum yapensis | reverse complement strand
TAAATTAAACTGTGTTTTACCACCTTTTATTGTGGTTTTCCCGATCACTTTACAAAGTTTAAAGTTCTTTTCCTCCGCTTCTATGGGTTGAAGCACTAATCCTTTCCTATATTTAGGCAAAACCCTGTATAACTCCTCCAAATCAGGGATCTCAATAACATCCATGAGCCCCACAGGAAAGCGCCTGTCTTTTCTCACCCTACCGTCAACTATTATCTTTCCATCAGTAATTATTTTCTTAGCCTCTTTACCAGTTTTAGCGTAATCCAAAATATCCCTTATAATAACTTGCAGGGGCAAGCACTCCCCCATAGGATGGGGGCCAGGTGAAGGTTTAACCGCCCAAACAGCCTTTTTACGGTGAACAGGCCACAATCTCGGTGCTGCCAACCTTTTCATGTGTTGTCTGTTTCCTTTTCTACCCACATTACCGCACCTCTAAAATCAATTTTAAAACTCTTCTTCTTCCATCTTTTCCAACATTTCCGCCTTCAATCTTACCTCTTCCTTACTAAGACGCTCAATCAATTCCTTCCTTAAAGAATCTTTAAGATTAAGCACTGTAATCTCAACATTTGAAGGGTGGATAGGATACATAACCGTTGAGCCGTCAGCTTTTTCTCTTTCAGCACCTTGAATATGAATCCTTATGCTTTTAGTATCAACCAGACTTACTTCTCCTTCTATCCCCTTATACTGACCTCTCAAAATCAGAACGGTGTCACCATTAACAATCGGTAATCTTTTCACTCCATGCGTTATTTGTAGTTCTGTTGAGAGGCGGGCGTTAAATAATTTTCTCTTTTTGTGTAAAGGTGTAGTAAAAATCATCTTCCTCTGTTTTCTTGGTTGTTTGCTTTTACTGGATGCCAAAGCATAGTTCCTCCTAAAACACAGATCATAAAATTCATAATTTTTTACACAATGATGGATGAAGCTCCCGCTATACGGGGCCATCTTTCCGCTACTTCTCGTGCTATAGGTCCTCTAATTTCCGATCCTTTAGGCTCACCTGTAGGGGCCGTTAAAACTGCTGCATTATCCTCAAAAGATATCGTAATACCGTTTTTTCTTTTATAAGGCTTTTTTTGCCTTACAATTATCGCGGTAAGTATCTGCCGTCTTAGTTGCGGCGTGCCCTTTTTGACTGAAACAACAACCATATCTCCTACGCCTGCAGAGGGAGTTCTAGCCTTACGTCCTTTATATCCGACAACAGCCAAAATAGAAAGCACTTTTCCTCCAGTATTGTCTGTACATTTTACTCTTGCACCCACAGGCAGTCCCTTAGAAATTTTTTGCCTAGGCGTTCTTCTAGGTTTTTGTACAATCGCCATAAATTTTTGTCTCCTATCTCTCTTCTAATTTTCTAATTACAAATTATTAAGTTAACTTCTGAATAACAACAAAGCTTACAGTTTTTGATAACGGACGGCACTCTGCAATTTTTACCTCATCGCCCATCTTAATATCAAGGCAGGGAGGAGCATGAGCGCTTATTTTACTACGACGACGTTCATATCTTTCATATTTTTTCACATAAAAAGAATAATTACGCGCTATGACTACAGTTTTATCCATCTTATCACTCACTACGGTACCAGTAATTAATCTACCTCTAACGGAAAGATTCCCATGAAAAGGACAATGTTTATCATTACAAGCTGTTTTCGGTGCTGGTACTCCTAAACCTATGTCTCTCACTTTTACTTTCGCCATTTTCAATCTTCCTCATACCAATTTCAAGGTTCAGTTTCAATAAGTTCTCAAACGCTTTTTTAACCTATTTTCCGGCTTCCCTACAAGGAGGAACCCCTTTACTTCAACCATCAAATTATCCGGCAAATCAAACCGAAAAACACAAACCTTTTTCGGGATCTTATAAACTTTATTACCATTGGAACGAATAATGAACATATTACGAGTTTCACCAATAATAATGCCTTTAAGGCCTTCGTAACCCTTATGAGTTGCTTTTGTTATGAAGACTTTTCGTCCTATTAACTCGTGTTGTATTATGTTTTTCGGCGTTATTTTCACCTTATAATCTTTACCTCCTTAAGTTGAAAGTTCTTCCTCACGATTAATCGTTAATATCCTCGCTATAACTCTTTTTAACGCCCTAACACGACCAGGATTTTCTAAACTTCCACCACCTGCCTTTTCCGCCATTATCTTCGATAGTTCTGCCCTCAACTCGCTAAGTTTCTTAAACCTTGCCTCTTTATCCATGGCTCTAATCTCACTTTTCCTAAGAATAGGCACTAAAAACCCTCCAAAATCTCCTTGAAAAACTAATAATTTCCAATCATTCTTCTTCTACTTCTTTCCTTTCTTCCTCTGCTACCTCTTCTACTTCTGCTACCTCTTCTACTTCTTTCCTTTCTTCCTCTGCTACCTCTTCTACTTCTGCTACCTCTTCTACTTCTTTCCTTTCTTCCCCTAAAACCTCTTCTACTTCCTCTATCTCTTCTTCTTCTTCTTCTTCTTTAGGTGGCGTAACTTCCTCCGGTAGCTTTATCGATATCTCGTCAGGCATTTTCGCATCAGAGCGCATAATCCTAACTTTAACCCCCGTAACCCCTGGCTTCAAAACAGAATAAGCAACCGCTTCATCCACAAAAATCTTAGCAGGCTCGCCGCATTTCGCCACAAAACCTTGGCGAAAAGTTATAGTTCGAGACCTCTGACTCGTAAGTTTCCCGCTTATCCTAACCTCGCAACCTCTCGCCCCCGCCTTCATCACCCTCCTGATAATCGAATAACCTGCACGACGAAACTGAAACCCGCGCTCCAAGCTTGAAATCAGCCTAGAAGCCATAATTTTTGAATTAAGCTCCGGGTTTTCCACTTCGCTAATTTCTACCTGCACGCTATCAAAGTTAAACTTCTTTTCAAGTTCTTTAGTAATGTCGTTTATGTTACGACCACGCCGACCGATAACTATCCCCGGATAAGCAGCATAAACTATAACCCTAGTACCTAAGGGCGTTTTCCGAATATCTAATCCTGCATATCCAGCCCTTTTAAGACGCTTAGCTAGAAACTCATCAATTTGCGTATAAAGAAACGAATCTTTTAGAATATTTTTAACTACAGGCATTTTTTCTTCCTCTATCATCCACCTTTTTAAACTACTCTTCCTCTAGAGCTATCTCTATATGAGTTAATATATCAGATTTAGGAGAAGTTCTCCCAAAAGCTCTCGGGAAAAATCTCTTTATTTTAGGCCCTTTATGAGTTACTGCATGAATAATTCTAGATCTCTCCACATCTATACCTTTATACTCCGCATTATTTATCAAATTATCAAGTAAACGAAGAATATACTTTGCAGCTTTAACAGGATACCTGCCACAATACCACTTCCATTCCTCCAAACCTGGGTGGTGCGCTAATTTCTTCTTATACCTTTTGAATGGTACAAGCTTCTTTTTAGCAATAACGTCTTCTAAGAAACTTCGAGCTTCTTCCACATAAAGACCTTTTATCGTGTTACAGATCTCTCTAGTCGCTTTAGGGCTGATTCTAAGATCCCTAGCTACTGCTATAGCGGTCCTGTCTGGGTCAAGACCTACAATGCTGTACTTATGACTCGGAGACAAGCCTATCTACCACCAACGAAACAAACTAAAGTTGATAAGGAATAAACAAATAGTAAACTCGTTTTATTTAAAATCTTTCCAAAAATTAAAGATACGCATATCCAAAATTATTTTAGAGGTACATACAAAGAGCTTTTAGTAGCTCCGACTCCTGGCGCACTATGTTTTATTATCTTGTTAGTAGGCGCATACTCTCCCAAATAATGCCCTATCATTTCCGGTCTAATCTCTGTCTCTATGAACTCTTTTCCATTATGGATTGCGATCTTTAACCCGACAAATTCTGGCAGAATTATGAGGTCTCTGCAATGTGTGCGTACCACAGGCACTTCTCCTTCTTTCAAAGCAATCTTTTTCGCTTTGCGCAACCGCTCTATCAGCTTCCTCTGAGACTCCGATAAACCTCTAAGGAGAGAGCGACGCTGTCTTGAAGGCAACAAGTTTATAATATCATCCATGCTAAGCGATTGCAGCTCTTCAAGCGTGTAGCCCCTATAAACAACCTTTTTCTTCGCCGACACGATAACAACACCTTTCAAACCAAAAAGTATGCGTTCTCTGTTTTTAAACTTCGCGCAGGTTTAAAAACTTCGCGTTACAACACTTAAAATAGACTTAAATTTTTATTTATTTAAGGTTTAGGAAATGTAACGGTTGTGATCTTTTTGGTTTATGAGGAGATACAACATATATTTCGAAGTTATGATATTCGCGGTCCTTTTAATAAAGAGCTTACTCCCGAAGTTGTTACAAGGATAGGATTAACCTATGGGACCTTTATCGGAGGGAAAGGCACAATAATAACTGGAAGGGATGTGCGTACAAGTAGTCAAATAGTTGAAAATGCTTTTGTTGCAGGTTTAAACTCTACAGGCGTCGATGTTATTTCTTATGGTACTCTTCCAATTTCAACTGTTAACTTTATGATATGGCAAGAAACTTGCGACGGTGGTGCCGTAATTACAGCATCTCATAACCCCGCAAAGGATAACGGGATACGTTTTAGAAGATTCGACGGAACAGGTTTTACTTCGGAGAATCAAAAGATAAAAAACCTCTTTTATTCAAACGATTTTAAAAGGGCTCCCTGGGACAAACTTGGAAAAACCCACCAAATATCCAATAAAATCGCCGTCTCCAAATACATTGACTTTATTCTCTCAAAAATCACTGTTTCTGACCCCACACCCGTAGTTTTAGATACAGGCAATGGAGCCGCCTCTGTCGTGGCTCCATACCTCTTTAAAAAAGCAGGATGCCAAACAATAACCTTGAATAATCAACCAGACGGCACTTTTCCCGGACGCTCACCCGATCCTTTAGAAGATCCCTTAGACGACCTTAGATCCCTAGTTGTAAGCTCTAATGCAGATCTTGGTCTCGCCTTTGACGGGGACGGAGACCGGGCCATCCTCGTTGATGATAAAGGAAGAAAAGTTCAAACCGAGAGAGCAGCAACAATCATAGCAGAAGAACTAATTGCCGAAAACGGCGGTAAAGGCACAGTTATCGCCAATGTCTCCTGTAGCATGGTCATAGATGAAGAAGTGTCAAAATTCGGGGGAAAAGTGATAAGATGCCGGGTAGGAGACGTTTTTGTAGCTGAAACCGCCAAAGAACATAAAGCCATTTTCGGCGTAGAAATAAGCGCTCATTTCTTTCTACCTATCTACGGCTATTATTATGATGACGCCATAATGGCAAGTCTTCTAATGGCTTCAATTCTCTCAGAGAAAAAAGAAAAGTTTTCAAACCTTTTAGAAAAAGTCCCATCCTACCCATTCCTAAAAGAAAACATACAGTGTAAAGACCAAATCAAGTTCCAAATAGTCGAAAAAATAGCCGAAGAAGCCCTTAAAGAAGAAAAAGTAGAAATTTCAACCCTTGACGGTGTAAGAATAACCCATGAAAACGGCGACTGGATTCTAATAAGACCTTCAAACACCGAACCACAAATAAGAATACAAGCAGAAGCTCACACCCAAGAACGTGTAAAAGAACTCCTTGAAGAAGCAAAAACAAAAGTAATAAAAGAAATCAAAAAACTTGAAAACTAGAAAAAAAGAAACAAAAATTTCTAACAAGTCAAAAAACAAACCCCGTAACAAGAGTTTAATTTCCACTTTTAACCACAAAAAAAAGGAAAAACGTTAAATAGTTTACTCATATTCTTTATCCGTCCAACCAATAAAAACAAAAAAAATAAAAAGAAAGTTTCAATATCCCCTATGATCGTTTTGTAAAGGAAATTTGGAGGTAAAATAACAAATGGCAAAAGATAAAACAATCGGTTTCACAATATGCGGACTATCTCTGATAATCCTAGTCGGATGGACCCTCTGGGCTATCGTAGGTCCCCTAATGGATTGGACATATCCCACAAAAAGAGGAGACGAAATACCACTCATAGGAATCGAATGGCCATCAGCATACTGGGCTCTAGCTTTGCCGATTTTTATCGCGATGATAGTAGTCTTAGGAATCGCCGCATGGATTGGCTATACCATAGCCACAACTCCACCACCGACACCCCTTGAACCAGAAGAACTAGAAGAACTAGAACTAGGCGAAGGAGAAGAAGAAGAAGAAGAAGAAGAAGAATAAAAACAAAAAAAACACACATATTTTTTAAATTTAAAGATAATACCTTAACTTCCCTTTTTTTAAAGGGAGGCAGAAACAGTTAAAATAACAGTCCAAAAAACAATTAAAAAATTTTCAAACACTATCAAACTTCAAAACTAGGGCCTAAGTAAAAACCAGCAACCCAGTAAACTCATATCACTTCTTAACTCCCATCTTTTTTATGTTTCAGTTTTCTTTTCTCCTTCTACCCACCAACTTATAACTATGTTCTGGCTTTTACACTTAGGACAAACCGCTACAGATCTAAGAAGACCGTCCTCATCCTCCACCGTTGTAAATTCCGCCT
>JAEOSI010000128.1 GCA_016840425.1 Candidatus Wukongarchaeum yapensis | reverse complement strand
GTAATTTAAGAGAGTCTCTCTTTTCTTTTCATCGTCCCAGAACTTCCAAATATCCAATTTATTAATTTCAACCCGTTCACTTATCTTTGTAACACCTAAGTATTCTGCAACATTCTCCAAAGTCTTCCTTTTAACCTCGTAAAGTTGCCTGGCAAGATCGTAAAGATCCACGTTTCCCCGGCCAGTAACGCTTATATGACCATAAGTTGAGGCGTGGGGCTCAGAACCATCTCTCCCGACAATTAATTTCACTTTGTTTTTCTTAGCCCTCTCTAAAAGATAAGGCCAGTCAAAAAAGTTGCCATTATACGTCATAACAATATCTGGATCACAATCTATCAAAAACTTGGAAAAATCCTTGATAACTTTCTTATCATCAAGCTTATCTGCTGTAAAAAGTTTAACCTGACCAACCTCTTCCCCATTACTTTCTTCTGAATATAAGAAACCCACAATTATCGTAGGATCTACTTCGGCAGAAGGTGTACCTCGAGGATTATAGGTTTCAATATCAAAAACAAAAACTTTTAAAAGGGGTACATCTAGGCTTTTACTCTCCTCCTCCAAAGGCTCTGGTGGCTTTAATAAAACAAAAATCTCATCAACGTTTAAAGAACGCTTAACTCCTGCTTTCTTTTCTCCTTCTTTTTTTCCTTTCTTTATTGTTTTCTCTTCTCGTTTTTCGACCTTAATTTCAACCCAAGAACAAGGGAAAAAATCCATATCAATCAGATATCTCTGTGTAAACCTTATGTCTGCCTCAAGATACTCCAAAACACCTTCAATTCTACTTGCTTCCTCCCTTAAAACAGGAACCATCGGAGGACTTGTACAAGTAACTTTTACCACAGTAACTTCTTTACCAAAAAAACTTTTTTTAACAGGCTCAACCTTAAGGATAGGATTCTTCTCACCGGAAAGCTTTCTAACCTCTTCCATAACTCTATCTAAGTTCGCTCCTTCATTTAAACGTAGATAGATATAGGGGCGAAATCCTTCCTCTCTAACAAGTATCGTCCTTGAACGCTCATCCTTCCCCCATAAATAGATAATAGGAAGCCCTTCTTCCATCTTATAATTAATATCAAGGAGCCAAAACTTTAACTTCTCCAAAAATATCTACTCCTTAAAAGCAAAACCCGCCAACCCAAATAAAAAACCATTGGTTACAAAAATAAAGAAGAAAGAAGGAAAATAAACTCCCCTTATAAAGGACTAAAAAATTTTAAAGAAAGGGGCGTTGAGAGGGGATTTATTACCGTTTCATTTTTTGAATTTGGTCTTTAAGCTGTGTAAAAATGGACCTAAACCCCCTTGAGCCCTTATCTTTCCTGCGATGAAGTAGCCTGAAGTTGCTGCTAACACATTAGCAGCTATAATAGCTACAACAAGGGTTAGATCGCCAATATCCATGCCTTCCTTTTCTATTACAGTAAACTGTCCTTGGGCTGAAAAGCTAGATTCTCCTTCTCTGTCAATAACAATAAGGTAGAAGGTCCAATTACCTACAACATCATATTCAGATTGAGAAGTATCTATAACGAATTCTATGTCAAAGTTTAAAGAAGTGGTTACTTGCTGTGTCACCCTGGTCTCATTACCATCAGGATCAGTTAACACTAAAGTAACATTAGAGAGAGGCCCATCATCTGACCCTATTACACTTATCGTGCAAGATTCTCCAATCACAACTTCTCCTGGTTCAGCGCTGAAATTATCTATTGTTGGCGCTATATTATTCAAAGAGAAATCATAGGTCTCTATGTATTGCTGGAAACCACCTAAGTAATAGAAAGAAAACTGTAAGGGAAGAAGATCGGTGCTATAATCACTTGTAATGAACGAAGTGTAAACTTTTCCTGAAGCATCGGTGGTCGTATTAAGAATACTATTTCCATCCCAGAAGATTTCAACTGTTCTTCCTGTTATAGATCTTCCAAACTCATCCACAAGCCGTACTTCCACATTATAATCAGTAGATTTTTCAAGCGTTGATAAATCGTCTATAGAAACGCCTCCGAGAAAGATTTCTGTAAAATCAAAATTTGTAAAAAAGTTAACAATAATAAAAAAGCCAAGAGAAGACGGATCATAATGGGGTGGTGCTCCATAAAAAGTAACGTTCAAATCACAGGAGCTGTTTCCTGCAGGTACACTGCTTGTATCAACTCCTATTGAGAAATAACCAGAACCATCCGTTTGATCTGCATAAGTAGGAGAGTTATAACCGATACTCTGGTTAGTAAGGAAAGCTGAAACAAATTCTGAAGTAACAGGATTGTTTTGATCATCATAAAGATTACCATACACATAGAGGATTTCGCCTCTGTAATAAAAATCAAGATCCTTATCAACGTTATTAAGATATGTTCCTGCAAGAACTCGAAGAGGTTTTTCATCAGAAGCAGAATCAAGAGTATCATTGTTCTCTGTTACAGTCATATTAACATTTTTGACTGCAGTGGTTATTGGTAGAAGGAAGACGATTTCAAAATATCCTCCAACCCCTGTAAAATTAATTGCACCGGATACAGCTTGACCATCTATTGCTGCTTGGACTTGTTCCCCAACTATTGGTTGGCCAAAAGAATCTTTTAGTGTACCATTTAGACACACATAATAAGTACCTCTATATGCTTCAGGAATAGTTGGCGGAACTGGCGGATTAGGTAAGTTACCAATGATAGTATCAGCGCTAACATCAAAAGTTATAATAGCAATTATTAGAACGTCTATATTTGCTGTATTATTAGCCCAAGTATCACCAATTATACCAGCACTTCCTAAAAGATATGGAGAAACCCCTGGTATAGTACTAACATCAGCAGCTCCCCTAACAGGTTTATCAAAGCCTGTAGATTCAGAAATATTTACATCAATTGTAAAAGTTGTTTGTCCATTAAAATCTGTTACTTGAGGTCCATATTCCGTACCATTCCATAACCTAAGATACGCATTAGCTCCAGCTAAACGTGTACCATTATCATATGAAAGTGTTAAAGAAGCATCAAACGAACCACCAGGATTAACGATTTGAGAAGAAAGACTAATAACCATCATAGAGGTTGCATAAACTGTTATAAATTCGGAGGTCGCTATTGGCAAAGTGGACTCTCCTCCTTTGTACCATGCTGTTACGTTAATATTACCGATTTCTCGATACCTAATATGGTTGAAAGTAAGAGGAATGTCAAAAGTGCCATCACTACCTGTTGTACCAGTGTTGACCTCAGTATTATTCCAGAGGACATATATAGTCGCATCCGGAATGTTATAGCTTCCTACATGAAGCCATCCTATGACATGGATCGGATTCATATTAGGCTTTCTTATAGCTGGATCAGGAGTGACTGAAAGTCTTGCTGAGAGATCTCCTGTTATAACGTCTAATTCTAGACTTACTTCTTGTAGTTGGTTTTCTTCGTTTATTTTTTCATCGAATAAGGGGGTAGATAGGGGTATGAGGAGTGTGATGATTAGGATAAAGGTTGTTAATCTTAAGATCGTTTTTTTCTTGATTGTTTTTTCCATAAGGTGTACCACCAGGTTTAAAGCAGAGTTTTTTTAGATCTTGTTTTAATTTTAAAGAAATGAGGTTTTCTTATTCCTTCTCTAATATTTATATAGGTATGCTTGTTTTTTATTTTTTCGTCTTATTTTTCCAGAATTTCAAAAAGAGATTATAGTAATATAAAACAGTAGAAATAGGAGTTATGTCATTATTTTTTGGACCATTTCGGTGATTTTTTTGTTTTTTATGGTTTAGTTTTTTTTGTTTTTGTACATTTTTTCTGTGAGGAGGGTGAAGGCTTCTTCTATGTTTTCTCCGGTTTTTGCGCTTGTGTATAGGAGGGGTGTGTCTATTTTTTCTGCGAATTTTTGTGCTTCTATTTTGCTTATCATGCTTTCTAGGTCTATTTTGTTTGCGCACATTACGAAGGGTATTTCTCCGCAAACGTTTAAGGTTTCTTCCTTCCATTCTTTTAAGGGTGGGAGGCTTTCTGGTCTTGTTATGTCAAAGATTAGGAGGGCGCCTTGGGCTCCTTCGTAGAAGTCTCTTCTAAAGCTTGCAAAGAGTCTTTGTCCTGCAATATCCCATATTATGAGCTTTATGGTCTCGTTTTCGATCTTTATTATTTTTGTTAAGAAGTCGCATCCTATGGTGGGTAGATATGTTCCTGAGAAGGTTCCGTCGCAAAATCTTTTCGCGATGGAGCTTTTTCCTACCGACCATTCTCCCAAACATATGCACTTATACCTGCGCGTCCAAAGGCGATGAACCGTCTTTGAATTCTTTTTTTTAAGCGAAGTTTCCATAGCGCCCCACGCATCATTTGACCGTTTTTATGTTAATGTTTTTTTTTGATTTTTTGGGTTAGCTTTGCAGAAATTTTAGGGCGGTGTGTTTTAAAAGTATTGTTGTTTTTTTATCTCCTTCCCTTTTAAAAAAAGGGGGCAAACTCGTTTTAAATCAACTAATAAAATGAACAAACTATTATTTTGTTTATTATTTTGGATAATTTTTTAAGTTTTTGAAGAAGGTTATTTTTTATTTTATGGTGGATTTTCGGGGATGTTTTGTTTGTGTTTGTATTTTTCTTTTTTGTTTATTTTTCATTTTTAGTATGAGTTCTCCAAGGATTATGAAGGGTTTTTCTATGTTTTCCCCGGTTTTTGCACTTGTTTCGATGTAGGTGAGATTTTCTGTGTGGTTGTTTAAGATCGTTTTTAGTAGTTCTTCTACGTCTTCTTTTGTGACGGTCCTTTCTGCTTCGAGGTCTATTTTATTTCCTATAAGAACTGCTGGGACGTGTCCTGCTAGGCGGTACAGGTTTTTAACCCATCCTCCTTGTATGTTGTAAAGGGATCTTTTATTGGTTATGTCGAATATTAGGAGAGCTCCTTGGGCTCCTAGGTAGAAAAGATCTCGAACGACTTCGAAGTGTGGTTGTCCTGCGAGGTCATATATTATGTAGGTGATCATGTTGCCGTTTATATCCATGGTTTTTTTTGTTATATCTGCGCCTATGGTGGCGCGCATCATCTCTTTAAACTCTTCGCCTATAAAGACGCTTCTGATACTACTTTTTCCTACGCTGCCATCACCCAAAAGAAGTATCTTCCAAAGGTACCTGTTTTTCGCGCCATTTTCCAAAGAGTTCACCTAACAATTCTCACTTTTTACCTCTCAGCGGGTAAGAAAAGTTTTTCACATTATTTATATTTTTTAGCGATGGTCGATGAAGAACCTTTCATAGAAGGAAAAAAATGTGTTAAAAGGTTTTTCCGCTGAAATCTTTCTTAAAACAGTTTTTTCTTGGGTAAAACTTAAGTTTTTTAATTATATTTATTTACTTATGGGATCTTTAAGGAGTTTTTGGTTTTTGTAGATATTTGGAATGAAAAAATGGTGGGAATAGAAAGGATGAAAATAGAGCCTGTTTCCATTGATTTTGACGAAGAAACAAAGAAGTGTCTTGATTCTCTTGGAATTGTGGGTATTTACACATTTTGGTTTGATGAGGTTATAGGAACAGCTATGCGTCATTTTTATTCTTCAAGAGGTTCTTGGTTTGCTTACGAGGCTAATGATCCTGCAAGGCTTGGCCTGATACAAGTGGCCTCAGAGTTTACTGATACTTTTAGCCGGGAAGACGATGTGGTGATCGTAGAACATGTGCCTCTTCTCGGGAAGAGAGGGGCATTACTTCCGCACATGGCGGTTATGGTGGTTGAGGGGAGGGATAATGAGAATATGAAAGTTATTAGAGAATTGTTGCGAGAAGCGGTTTCTAAAGTGAAGGATGAGAGTTCTTATGATGATCTTCCCGCAATTTTTAAGAGGATTTTTTCGAGTTTTAGGGGAAAAAAGGAGTTAGGTTTCTCAAAAATTGTGGAGAGGAAGGGTGATGAAGGACTTGTTGTTGGTAGGTTTGGTCGGGAGGAGGTTGTTGAGCTTGATATGGAAAGGGTAGATGAAGATTTTAATCGTTTATTCCTTGGAGGTTTGGTTAAGGATAGTGGTGCAGGTTGGTTTAAACGTTTAGTTGATCGAGTTAAGGGTTTTTTACCTTCTTTTAGTGGGGGAAAGTATCCTCTTGGATGTTCTTTGGTTTATGGGAGTATTCGTAAGGCTTTTTCTTCAAAGGCTTTTTCTTCAAAGGATTTTTATAAGTGTGGAAGAGATGTCACTTTTAAGCTCTTAAGTCTCCTTGACTTGCCTAATAAGGATATAAGCGATGATTTTTTGGAAGAATTTGTTAAAAGGTTTTGGTTTAATTTTTTTGGGACAAAAGTTCAAGCAAGTTTTTCTCGTAGGGATGAGGGAAAAATTAGCGGGGTTTTGAGGGATGAAGAGTGTTGGTTGTGTAGTTTTATTAAAGGGCATGGTGAAAGTGTTGGTTTGTGTAATTGGTCTGCAGGCGTTATTCATGGAATCTTTGAAGGTTTTGGGTTTAAAGTTTTAGAAGTGGTTGAAAGTGAGTGTAAATCTAGTGAGGGGAAAGCATGTGTTTTTAATATTGAAGCAGAAGATTTAAAGATTTTAACAGAGACTGTTTCCAAACCTGAACCTTCAAAAGATACAGATAAACTCCCTGAACT
>JAEOSI010000127.1 GCA_016840425.1 Candidatus Wukongarchaeum yapensis | reverse complement strand
CGATGTGCTCTTAGTCAATGGAATGCTTATGGCAAACGGAGAAATAAGGCGGTTAGTTGAGGAAAAGCTCTCCAAAAACACTCTGATTTCGTGCCACCACAGAACAGTACTAGCTCATTTGAAGGAAAAAACCGCTAGGAAATACGGCGAGGTCTTATGTGAACCTCTCACTCCTTTTTCGACGAAAAACTTGATGAGAGAGTGCAAAAAATTGGAAACACAAAATTCGCCTTTGTGCAGTTATCCTTGGGACCTAATCAACGAAAACACAGAGTTAATCAAAGAAGACTTTAAGGCACTAGGAAAAAAGAAAAGCGAAGGAACAATAGACGAAAGAGCCGCCATATACGGCGAGGAAGAAAACGTGTATGTGGGTAAGGACTCGTTTGTTGAAGCTAACGTTACGCTTGACGCTCGGGACGGTCCGATCTACATAGGTGAAGGAACAGAAGTGCATGGGGGTTCAAGGATTACCGGTCCAACCTATATAGGGGACAACACAAGGATTGTTAGTGGGCTCATACGGGAAGGCTGCAACATCGGTGATGTGTGCCGCATTGGCGGAGAAGTGGAGGAAACAATCATTCATGGATACGCGAACAAGTATCACACGGGATTCGTGGGGCACGCCTATATCGGAGAATGGGTGAACATAGCGGCGGACACCACAACCTCAGACATCAAGAACACCTACGGAACCATAAGGGTGTCATTGGATGGAAAAACTGTGGATTCAGGTCAAATGAAGATGGGATGTTTCATCGGCGACTACGCGAAAACTTCGATAGGCACGAAGATTTATGCTGGAAAGAAAATAGGCATAGCATCGCAAATGCATGGATTCATAGCTGAGGACATTCCGTCCTTCACTATTTGGGCGAAGAGCTTAGGATGGGATCCTGTGGAGCTTTATTTAGAGTCAGCCATTAAGACGCAGAAGAGGATGATGGCTCGGAGAGAAGTGAAGCAGACTAAAGAGGACATTGAACTGCTGAAGAGACTGTTTGAGATGACTGCCAAAGATAGACGAGCAGCGGGAGTGCAGAAAGCAAGATTCCAAACAAACTTTCAATAAATCCCATCGAGCTGAAAGAACAGGCTTTTTACTCAGTTATGCTAACATTTCTTTTGTTCCAATCTGGAGTGAAGGGACCGCACGATGGTAGAGCTGAATAAGTCTGGGCAAAAGTGGGAAGGCTTAGTTAAGCGGTTGACCGCGGAAGGCATACTTAAGTCGCCTCAGGTTATCAGGGCGTTGCGTCGAGTCTGCAGGGATCAGTTTGTTCCTGAGCAAGTACGAGCGTATGCGGCTGTGGACACCCCGCTTTCCATAGGGTATGGGCAGACCATTTCTGCGCCTCTCGGTTGATCCACGCGGTCAGCCGGGCGAAACATGGTTTCCATCATGGATGAAGCCCTCGAGTTGGAAGCGGGGCACAAAGTTCTAGAGGTTGGGGCGGGCTCTGGGTGGCATGCCTCCACAGTAGCTGAGATTGTGGCTCCCACAGACGCGCCGAAGAAAAAATGGGGGCATGTTTACACGGTAGAGGTCATCTCTGAATTGGCTGCTTTTGCGAAAAACAATATTGAGAGGGCGGGTTACGGTGACCGCATTACGGTTGTCTGCGGGGACGGGTCGCTTGGATACGCCGAGGAGGCTCCTTACGATCGGGTTTTGGTTACGGCAGCGGCTCCTTGTGTGCCTGAGCCTTTGACGGATCAGCTTAAAACCGGCGGGGTTTTGGTTATTCCTGTTGGCGGCGTTCGTTTTTATCAGACTTTAATGCGCGTGAGAAAGAAGGACGATAAGCTTTTTCAGGAGAATTTGGGCGGAGTGGCCTTCGTGCCTTTGACCGGGAAATATGGGCACAGGTTCTAACTCGGTTTCGTGAACCACGCTTCCAGCGTTGTTTTGCTTTTGATTTTCTTCATGCCTTCAGTTACTTTTTTCAGTGCTTTTCTTACGCGTTCTTCGCTGAAGTCCCTTTGCTCGCACAGAAACTCCACGGCTTCTTCCACGTTGGGTTCCATCCATTGAATCTGGTAGTTGTCTGTGACTTTTGGTTCTAGAAAGACTTCGCGAATTTTTTGGGGTTCCACGGGGAATTCAGCTTCCTTTAAGGTCGGTAGCACGTCTTCTAGAGTTCCGTGTTGTTTTATGAGTTTGAGCGCGGTTTTTGGTCCTATGCCCTTCACGCCGTCTGGGTTAAAGTCTGTTCCAATGAGGATGCCTATGTCCACGAGCTGTTCGTGGGTTATGTCTAACTCCTTTAAGGCTTTATCCAGACTCACGATTTCAGGTTCCACTTGAATGTAAACGTTTTTTCTCGGAATTTTCCTTCGTCCCGTTATGGCGATGTTTCTTGCAAGCTGAGGCGCTCCGAACAGAAGCGAATCGTAGTCTTGGCTGGCGCAATAGTCGGAGTCGCCGCGTTTTGTGATGTAAGCGGCTTGGGCTTCGCCTTCCGAGGGGGCTTGCACCCACGGGATGCCCATGAGCGTCAGAAGCCTTTTGGCGTCGTCTTCCATGTAGTCTTTCAGGCGGGAAGTTGCCTGCGCGTAAACGCGCGCTTCCTCCAAGTCGCCTTTCTGCAGGGCTTGCTCATACTTTACCAGAGCTTCTTCTTTCACCCGTTTTCGGCGCTTAATTTCAGTCTCTTTGAGGGCGGGAGGCTTACCGTCGAAAACGTAGATGACTTTGATTTCGCGTTCCATGAGGTTGGAGGTTCGGTAGAGTAAACCGCTTAGGTGACTGGTTATTCTGCCGGTTCGGTCCTTTAGAGGTGTTCCGTCCGGTTGACGGATGATGGCGAGAAACTGATATAACGCGTTGTAAGCATCGATGGCAACGGATTTGCCCTTCAGGTAGTCCAGAGTAACCGTGGTCTTAGGCATTAAACCCCTTAGATTGACACCAATAGTAGCATCAACCCTCCTTTTTTATTTACTTACGACCAAACTTGAATGGTGTGATCAATGTTGAATGATTATTTCATTCAGCAATCGGTTTAACTTTGACGGCTCTCGGTCCTCTACCTGTGTCTTTCACTTCGAACTCTACTTTTTCTCCTTCTACGAGGCTGCTTTTGCCCTGGATGTCCGAGTTATGAACAAAGACTTCTTTGCCATCCTCGCATTTAATGAAGCCGTAGCCTCTCGTGCCGAGCCATCTCGTCACTGTACCCTTTGTCATGCCTTTCACCTCTTTTGTTCGTTTTTACCTTTACTTCCTCTTTGGATTATATATGCCTTCATTTGTAATGGCGCTTTCTCCGTTTAATTCTTCTCTTTTCTCTCTTTCTTCTTTTCTTCCCCTTCTTTCTTTTCAAGTGTCCTTAACAGCCACAGTTTATACTTTTAGACGTAAAACACTTAAGTTTACACCCAATTTTTTGCACCAATAATTAGAAGATGCTAGTTGTATTTATTTCTACAAGTGGATGTTATAGGTTATGAGATACATGGTAACTTTTAAAAGATTTAATTCTTATCATTATTTTGGTTGAAGATTATGGACAGGAGGAAAATCTTAGAACTTCAGAATATTGATTTCGATGACTTAAGAAAGACTCGAAGAACTGGAATTGAGGCGAATGTAAAGAAATTTATTGTTGAACCCATCCTTGAGGAATTAGGATATACAAGTGCTAGAGATGTTGATTTAGAGTTTAAAGCGAAAGGGTTTGCGGATTATGCCTTACTTGTTAATGGAAAACCAAAAGTTATTGTCGAAGCCAAAAGCTTGGAAATGAATTTAGATGATTTTGTAGAGCAGGCATACGGCTATGCCTCTGCTAAACAAGTGGGTTATTTTGTATTGACTAATGGTAAAGAAATACGATTGTATAAAACCTTTATTGAAAACGTAATTAATCCGAAGGATAGATTGTTACTAAAAGTGGAATTAAGGAAGTTAGAAACACAATTCAGTGAGTTATATAACTGGATTTCAAAAGAAAGTCTAACTACAAAAAAATTAGATAAATTAACTGAAGAAAAAGAAAAAATTATTAGAGAAAGTGTTACTGCTGCCACTTTGATAGACAATCTGAAGAAAGCAAAAAGATTGTTGGTTACTGATTGCAAACCCAAAATTAAGATAAAGTATAAGGAAGATATAAAATTTAAGAAAGACCTTGAAGAATGGATCAAAAATACGGGTTTGGATATTAACAATGAAAAAGAATGGATAGACAAACTTAGTAAAGAGGTCGCGTACTCATTTGTTAACAAACTTTATTTTTATAGGATTGCGGAAGATAGGGGAATAGTAAAACCGAAATTAACTAGGGGAGTCATAAATGTTTTGCAGAGGTCTTTTAGTCTAAGAGAATTAGTAGAGTCTGGTTTTAGAGAAATTTTGAAAGTCGATTATAGAGCAATTTTCGAACAAAAATTTTTTGATAAAATAGAATTTGAAGAAAGCAACATAGAAAAAATCATTATTCAATTATCAGAATATAATTTCAAAAATATAGACAGTGATATTCTAGGCAAAGTCTATGAATTGCACATTGACGAAAAGGAAAGAAAGGAGTTGGGGCAATTCTATACTCCTGAATGGGTTATTAATCATATTTTAGACCAATTAAAGATTACAACAGATAAAAAAATTTTAGACCCTGCTTGTGGTTCTGGAGGATTTCTAATAAGGGTTTATGATAGATTAAAAAAGCAATACAAAAAAGAGGATTGGGCAGTAGATGTAATTCATGAGCAGATTTTGAAGAACAATATTTATGGAATTGATATAAATCCATTTGCTGTTCAATTGTCTGGAATGAACTTAGCGTTAAGAGGAATTGAATATAAGACTAATTTTATAAATGTTGTAGAAGGAGATAGTCTAATCTCAAGCTTAATAAGATGGGCGGAAATTGAAAGAAAGAACATTAATAACATAAAAGAAAAAATAATAATAGAAGAAGATTTTCCCAAAAAATTTGATGTTGTTGTTAGCAATCCGCCTTATGTTCAGATTAGGAATATCAGGAAAGACAAAATAAAAGTTTATAAAAAGTTTTTAAAAACTGCTAAAGGCCGATTTGATTTGTTTTCACTATTTATTGAAAGAGGAATAACTTTCCTTAACAATAGTGGGATGTTGGGATTTATAGTATCTAATACATTTCTCTCTAATGACTATCTTGAAAATATAAGAAAGTATGTCTTGGATACATGTTTAATTAAAGAAATTGTATGGTTGGGAACTGGAGTATTCGATGAAGCAACAGTAGACACAGCGATAATTATCTTAAAAAAAGAAACCGACTCTAAGAAAAGAAACAACAATACTGTTACAATAGGAAAAGGTATTGATGAAGATGGTAAAGTTATGGGAGAATATTATGTTACTCAAAGCGAATTCTATAATACTCCCAAAAAGAGGTTTATATTTACAGAAAAAACAAAGGCAGAAGCTAAATTACTTGACAAAATTTTAGATAATACCGTACCTTTGGAGGACATAGTTGAACCATCGTGTGGAATACAGATATGGTCTACTAAATCAGATATGAAAAAACATAAAGAGTACTTATTAGATAAACGCACAAACAAAAAATATAAAAAAGTTTTAGATGGTAGAGACATTTATCGCTATGGTTTTAATTTTGATAAAAAGTATGTCTTATACGATAAAAAATTACTTGAAAGAGCTAGAGAAGAACGCTTCTTTTTGGCGAAAGAGAAAATAATTATGAGGTATATAGGAAGGAATATAATTGCTACATTAGATACGGAACAATACTACGGTCTTAAAAGTGTTTTATGTTTATGTCCCATGAAAGATAGCAAATATGATCTAAGATATTTGCTTGGCTTGATTAATTCTAAATTGATGATGTATTATTATAAAAAATTGATGGGTGAAAATATTTATCCACGAATTAACTTGAGTTATGTGAAGAAATTCCCTATTAAACAAGTGAAATCAGAAGATCAAAAACTAGTAATTTCAAAAGTCGATAAAATTCTTGATTTAAACAAAAAATTGAATGAACTAAACAAGAGGATGGAAAAAACAACTAAACTTGAGCAAAAATATTATGATATGCATGAAGAAAGAGAAAAAATTAAGAAGCAAATTCAAAGAACTGATGATGAAATCAATGATTTAGTTTTCAAATTATACGGTTTTCCTAAAGATTCTAGATATAGAGGAATGATGGAAAAAAGTTCTGACTAGTTCGCCAATGCAAATAATTAGAAGATGTTAGTTGTATTTATTTCTACAAGAATTTTACAGGCTGGCGAATATGCCTATTACCACAGGTATGCTTGCCCCCGCGCGGATAAGCACCGAGCCGAGGAGACTGTCGGTTTTCTGCATTAAGGCGCCTAAAGCTAAGCCCAATATGAAGATCATGAGGAGAAACGGCGGCAGAAAGTTTGAAGGTATGAAAGCCAAGTATTCCTCTCTGAAACCCGTTGAAATGAATATCAACGCTTGAAGAAGGTTCGCTAGGTCTAGGCCCATAAGCTTCTCATATCTTTTTAGGAATAAACCCCTAAACTGCAGTTCCTCCTTCGGTGCACTAGACAGCACAGCCAGTGCGATCCAGGGAGCCCACGTGCCTAAACTCGCCAAAGTCAAGTCGGTTCCTTGAAAGAGAAACTGCACAGCAACCACGGACGCA
>JAEOSI010000012.1 GCA_016840425.1 Candidatus Wukongarchaeum yapensis | reverse complement strand
TTGAAGGGATATGCTTTTGCCTAAAATTGAAAACCTTATAATAGAGGAAAACGACGATAACTGGATTTTTCCTATGGATCGCTATTATTGGCTAGGTGATCCTGGACACATATGGTTTTTAATAGAGGAAAAAGATCGAATAAAGGTAGGTTTAGACGAGTTCGGTTCGGTTCAAGCGGGCCCCATAATCTCTTTAAGGCTTTTCCCAGTAGGACGACTAGTGAAACAAGGAAAACTTTTTGGCACGCTTGAAAGCGGTAAATGGATCGGCCCTCTAAGGGTCCCCTTAACCGGTTTAGTAACCGAAATAAATACAAAAGTTATCGAAGAACCCACAATAGTAAACGATGATTGCTACAATGAAGGGTGGATTATAATCTTGAAACCTGCAAACCTTAAAGAGCTAGATAATCCCCTTATAGCGAAACCGGATGAAGAAGGAAAAGAAAAACTAACAAAATTTATAAAAAACGAGATAGAAAAATTAAAAGTCATGTGATAAAAATCGGCTTGAAAAAGGAAAAAAAGCTTTTATAATTTTTATGTTTTTATATTCTTAAGAATAGAGCTCGCCGTTTTTTGTTATGGTGAAGGAGCTGCAAAAATTGCTTAGAAAAAACCAAGGAATGGGAGAAAAAAATAAAGAAAATAACAATAAGGGTTCAAAAGATGTTGATGAGCTTGTTAAAATAGCTTTATCCTTTGAAACAGGAAAAAAAGAGATTTCAGAAAAAAAAGAGCGTGATATAGAAAGTTTAAAATCCTCTTCATTTACGCAGAAAAAAACTTTGGAAAAAGATACCCTTCCAGTTCTCCCAGAGATTCCTGCCCCGCCTTCCATAGACTTAAAAGTTCCAGAAGCCCCCCAATATGAATTAGAAGTTGAACCGGAAATTGAAGAAAAAGAAGATTTTAAGATGGAAAATGATTTAAAACCGCCTATAACTCCTGCGACCTCCGAATCAGAACCTATTGTGTTTCAAGATTCTTTAATTGAGTCCTCCAAACCCGCCGGAGAAAGAGAGCACTTAACCACTTCGATCCAACGCCAAAAGTATCTTGCAATGATCTTGGTAAAGGAGGACGGTACAAAAGAACCAGTAAAATTTAGTAGGAGCAACTTAACCTCCGATCGTGGAATTATCGTTATAGATGATGTTCACCAAGTTGTTTATGTGTGGATGGGTAGCGAAATTAGTTTTATTATGCGATCTATTCTTAGTAGAGAAAGTCATAGTATAGTACGTTTTGGTTTATCTGTAGGTCCATTCAAAATTGGGTCAGGCTTCGCCCGCAGAGTTTTAGAAGAAACGTTTTTAGATACAGAAGAAGGTAAAGCAAAAGCAGAACCATTTTTCGAACTTTTTAACATCCCCATAGAGTGGAAAGGCCCTTATGCTGTAGTCCAAGTAGAAGAAGTAAGAACTCACGTTTTAGACCATCTAGGTTTCGCTGAAGCGGCTGAAAGTTTAGAAGCTCACCTTGAGGAAGCCCTTTTAGTAATCGAAGGATTAACAGAACGATCAGAAGAAGAAAAAGTCGCTGATGTTCTCAGAAAACAAAGAGAAGAAGAAAAAAGGAAAGCAAGGGTTGAAGCCGGAAGAGAACTTATGGCTGCAAGGGTAGACCTATTAGAAGGGGCAGCATTGCTATCAATTTTGGAACTCTATCCCAATGGAAGCGTTCAACGTAAAATAGAGCGTGAAGAAGGTGTAAGATCCATATTCCTATACAACGAAACGAGGGAGGTAATCGCAAACGTAAAAGCACGTTTCGACCCTGAAGGCCGAGCAGTCTTTTTAGAATCAATGTTCCCAGATGAAGACCAAGAAGTAGCATTCCTAGAAAACTTTGGAAAAATAACAAAAACTATCGGTGCTGGAGATCCGCTATAAAAAAATTCAAAAAAGAATTCTAGGTATAAAAATCAAAAAATATAGGAAAAACACAAATTTATAATTAAAAATTAATTAACTTGCCCTAGTAACTTTAAAAATCATTTTCAAAATTTAACCGAACTTTATACAAGATTAGAAACCCTTAAAATTTAATTTACTTCCACTTTTTCTTAAAGTCCTTTTAAGAAAAATGACTCATAGTTATACAGGAGATGGGTATGGTATCTTGCCTCGAAAAAGGTTGAATCTTAGAGTAGAAAATCAACATGATTCCCTCATAGTTTTTTCAAAAAAACTGCCTGAAAAGACTAGAAGAGTGATTATAAAATTTGTGAAAAAAAACGCTATACCCTATTCTTTAATAGACAATACAAAGCTAAACGAAACTTTCAAAAAAACCGCTCAAGAAGTCAAAAATATCGACGCAAAATCCCTGATAATCATAGGCGACTATAAAGAGTTTCCTATGCTTTCTTACGATTTTGAACGAGAAACAGGATACACAGATATAATATATGAAGATATAGAAAAATCCGGTCTACCTACCCTCGCTGTAGGCAGAATTTACGGCCCCTCTCAAGTGATTTTAGCCCACCTTGAATGCGTTTACGGAGACACAAATAAAGCAATA
This sequence comes from Candidatus Wukongarchaeum yapensis, assembly GCA_016840425.1. GTDB lineage: Archaea > Asgardarchaeota > Wukongarchaeia > Wukongarchaeales > Wukongarchaeaceae > Wukongarchaeum > Wukongarchaeum yapensis. The sequence continues at coordinate 19,325 of JAEOSI010000012.1, read as the reverse complement.
GTTTTTGACACAACTCCCCGCCGATCAGAAATGCCTGTAAAAGCCCTAGAAAGCATGGGGTTCTACGTTGATATGCTTGACAAATTTAAAGAAGAACACGCCCTGAAAATGGAAGAAGCAGAACTTATACTCCAATACTCAGATGGGACAGAGTGCGATCGTGTTCATGGAAATAGTTATACATGGTTTGGAGGCTTACCAAAAAGAATAATCCTTTCCGCCGATCAAATGAAAAAAATAAAATTTAAAGCCTATCCTTTCGTCTTCTCTGAGGCTTGCAGTACCGCGGCCTTCGGCCCTCTATTACGCGAATTTTTAAGGGCAAGAGCCATCTATTACGGCTCAACTACTATTACAATAAACAACGGCAAAGAGTGTGAATCTTGGGAAGAATGCCCCTACTGTGATGGGCAAAAATACGGGATGTTAGAAATGTTAGAACGGTCAAAAACCGTGGGTGAAGCGTCAGTAAAGGTTCACAAAAGCCTTATAGAAAACCTCCCTAAAAAATTATACAAAAAGTATGAATCCCTACTAAAAGGAAAAAGTAAACGGGTAGAGCAGGAAGAACTTTTGGGTTGTATCCAGTTCGTTTTGTTTGGGAATCCCAACCGCCCTGAGGCTGTGGGTGTTACTAAAGGGAGACCTAAGTTTAAAGCAGGTCATATCTCTGTAGCCTTACATTAAGGCTTTTTTTGAGGATATAAATTATGTTAAAAAATCGAAGATTACGTATTTATCTTGCAGGTCCTATTTTTGGCACAACTGAAGAAGATCAAAAATGGCGTCAATACGTTAAAAAAGACCTTTCTGCGAGAGGTTATAAAGTTATAGATCCGCTAGAATTAAGAGATTATAGGGGACAAGAAAAGGAAAAAGCTTTTGAAATAGTTGAAAAAGACTTAAAAGACCTAAAAAAATCTGATATCCTTCTAATTTATGCTCCAAAGCCTAGCTGGGGTACTGCTATGGAAGTAGTCTATGCTTACTTGCAATCAAAACAAATCATTACAGTGGCTCCAGAAAAAGAAATAAGCCCCTGGCTAAAATACCACACAGATATTTTAGTATCTTCCTTTGAAGAGATGCTAAAAGTTTTAGAGAAAATCAAACGAAACTGAAAAAGGTTTTAACTTACTTTCTCTTCTTAAGGGTTTTCATAGAATGGTTTTAACTGTTACTTTCATACCGTCTTTAAGTTTGAATTTTTCTCGTAAGTTTATCGGGGCAACTACTTCCATTATTTTTGAATTATGATGCGTTCTTGTAGGAATTATTATCGTTCCATCAACTTTTTCATTAATTTTTACAGGATGACAGTCAACATCCCCAAAAATTCTCTCCTTTGTCTTAAATCCTTTGATAATTATTGGAGTTTTTGCGCGAAGTTTAATGAAATTCTTTAAATCTTCTATTTCATCCAGTTTTAGGTTAAGCGTTCCTGGCCATGGTTTAAAACTAAGTTTTTCAGTAAATTGTTGAACATAAGGTTCCCTAGTCATGTAATATGCCCCTTCTCCCAAACCAGTAATAACATATCCTGATATCTCAAAAGTCTCCCTTTCTGGCTGCAAGGTTCTTCCTAAAACAGCATATATTTCACTCAAAATTCTAAGTCCTTCTTTTGTAATCAGGAGGGCCTGCCCAGTTTTATCAACATTTTTGCGGATAATTAATCCTTCTTCTTCCAGCTGTTTTAGATGTCGACTAGCAGTTTGTTGTGAAACTGCAGTAACTTCGGCAATTTTTTTTGACGATGTTCGCACAAAATTTTTAGTGGCTCCAATTTCACTAAGCAAAATAAGTAGAGGAACATAATCAGAAGCTTTTTTCCACACTTTTTTCACTCTTTTTTCCATAAAATCTGGTTTTTCTTATAGGATAGTTTAAAATATATAAATGTTACTCAAAAATGAGTAACATTGCCTAAAACCAGAACACTCCCAATTTTCTAAAAAAATAAAAACTTTTTAGTGGTTTTAGTGGTAACGTGATTATATTGAAGTTAAAAGAAAAGAAAAATTTTCAAGACATGACCAATCTAAAAACGTTTAATATAGAAAAAGCAAGGGAGTTACAACGTAAAATTGCAAAAAAGGTTATTCTTTACGATGATTTTTTAAACCCTCCTCAAACCGTAGCAGGGCTCGATGTTAGCTATAAGAACAAAAAAGCCTTTGCAGTAGCAGTAATTTTAGACTATAAAAACCTAAAATTACTAGAAAACAAATCGATTTCAATGGACATTAAATTCCCTTACATTCCTACGCTTCTTTCTTTTAGAGAGGTTAAACCTTTAAGCGCTGTTATTGAGAAGTTAGAGATTAAACCCGATGTTTTTCTTGTAGATGCCCACGGCATTGCTCACCCCTATTTTTCCGGTTGCGCTTCTCACTTGGGAGTGTCGTTAGATATACCAACTATTGGAGTTGCTAAAAAGAAGCTTGTAGGCGACTATAACAATCCTGCAAACAAAAAAGGCACATGGACACTGCTAAAATACCAAGACCAAATAATAGGCGCGGTTTTACGCACAAAAAAAGACTGTAAACCCCTATTTATCTCTACAGGCCATAAGGTTAGTCTAAAAAGCGCTTTAAAAATCGTCATTGAAACCACTAAAAAATACAAACATCCAGAACCATTGAGACTTGCTCATCTCCTAACAAAAAAGGTATCGACCACTAAAAAGTGATCTATCAATGTTAACCTATCCCACCTCTATCCTCGCCCTTATAAAAGCCGGTCCCCTAATATCTATCTTTTTATGATTTGCGGTAATATATCTCAACCCCGCAGGATCTATCGTCAAATTCACATCTCCAAAACTTTTCACCATAGCTACATTTATCTCCTTCATCCCATTCTTCCCGTCTCTGATTAGTTTTTCTAGTTCTGCTCCTACTAAATTTGAAAAACCATACAAATAGGTATACTTAGCCCTAATACCGTTTTTATTTATCTTATCCGCCCATTCCACCCCTTCCATAGGTACCCCTAAAATGTCTCCATTCAAAACAAAAATCTCATTTAAAGCAGCCTTTCCCAAAAGTTTTGGATCTCCATGAATCGCAAAAATCTCCACTTTTAGCCTCTTCTCCTCAATTTTTTCATCTATAATCGTAAACCTACAAGGAGCTGATACATCCTTATTTCTCAAAGCAACTTTCTCAAAATTTGCCTGCACTTTCCTACCTACAGGTGTTTTAGGCCTTTTAGCAACCTTTATCATCTTTGCAATCTCTTCATCTGAAAAAATCGTTTCAACAAAAAACTGAGGATAAATAAGGATCCTAAGATCAGTCTCCTCGTAAAGAATCTGCGCTAATCTCTCCACTCCCAAGCCCAAATTAAAAACAGCAAATTCTATACCATACCTACTAAGAACCTTAGGATTATAAATCCCATAATCCGCAACCTCAACCATCTTTGCTGTAGAAGGATGTTTCGCGAAAACTTCATGCTCTGAATCTATTTTGTAGTATGACGAGCTCCTAGGCTTCTTTCTAATTTCAAATTCTTTAAAACCAAAAGGTTCAAGCAAATTTCTCGATACAACTTTACCTATGTCTGGGTCTAATTCATTATCTGCAACAACACAGCTAGCTGAATGATAAGTTTTCAGATGACCGGTATCTTCCTGTTGTTCCCTTCTAAAACATCGATCTATGGAGAAAAGTTTTATGGGTAAAGGTTTTTTAAATTGCATCTCACTAAGCGTTATAAACCATCCAGAAGTCATGTGGCTCCTTAATGTTATCTGCATAGGTATGGGCTGAAGATCTTTAAATTCTTGAAAAAGATCAAGTATCGCTTCTGCCTCTCCCTCTGATACTAAAAGAGTTTCTTCAATTATTTCTAATAAATCATCCCCGCTTATATTTCCCTTCTTATAACCATGCAAAGTCTGTCTTAATGCTTCAATTCTCTCTTCTTCAAGTTTTTTTCCCAAAATTTTTTCAATATTTTTAACGTGTTTAGTGCTTAAACCCACATTAGGTCGGGGTAAACCTGCTAGATAATAGATCCTGTCAAGTACAGCATATGCTTCAGTATCCCACTGTTTTTCTATCTCTTCTTTAGGTATAATCAACGGGTTTACTAATTCATCAAAACTCAAATTCAAATATGTCTGTCTAAGCTTTTCCTTAACATCGAAAACTGGGTGAGGAATACCTCTTCTTATCAACTAAGTCACCGTCATAAAAAAATCTATTTTTTATTCAAAAGCTTTTTCTTTTGAAAGTTTTTTTATTTTTTTATTCAAAAGCTTTTTCTTTTGAAAGTTTTAATAGATCTTTTATTTGAGTTTCTAAACTTATACGCGCTGAAGCATTAGTCAAGTCTCCCCTCGTTTTCTCTAAAATCATTCTTGCTATGTCACATTTCCGTCTTAAACCAGGAATTATTGCTTCTTGGAATTGATTAAGTTCCATCAACCCTTCAAATACTGCATTTGAAAACCTTAATGCCCTCTCAGCTCCAGCCAAATCTTTCTGGCGAAGTCTATCAAGACAATATCTTCTTAACTCACCAACAAGATCCCCTAATCCCAAAATATACGCAAGATCAGGTACGCCTAACATTTCAGGAGGAGGCATCTTATTTTCATCCCATCCCTCGATAAAATACCTAAAAATATATGCTTCTACAAACTCTTGATACGCCTGAATGACTGTACCCCATGAAGCAAAAATTGGGCATTTTTTCAACTCTTCATCCAGTAATTTCAACGTTTTCCTTGTCTCTTCTAACAATTCATCAGCCTCTTTAAAATTTCCATTATGCACAGACTTAATAGCCTTACTTGAAAATTTAACGATCTTCCTAGTCAATCTCAATATTGTCTCTCTTGCCCCTTCTTTTCCCTCAAGATTTTCATTTATAATGTTTAAAATCGCTTCTAACATCTTAAAATCTGTCAAAAACTTTTATCCTCCATAAAATAGTTTTAAAAGACTTTCAGAACACTTCTTTGTCCTTGCATTTCTTTTAACCTTAAACTTGGCCACTATATTTTATCGTATAATAATTTCTACGGCATTCAAAGCGGTTATTTAATACTTTTAAGCAACTTTTGCCCTTAAGAGGGCGTCTAGTTTTTCCGCTAACTTTCTAAGCTTTATCGTAATTATGCCCCTTTCCGGTTTAGCGTCTGCACTTGCAATTCCCGCTAAAATGGTGTTGCCCGTACCAACGACCACTACAAATCCTTCTCGCAATCCTACAAAAACCTCTTCATTTCCTCCTTTTTCTACGGCAATTCCAAGTTTAGAAGCCCTTGTTACCAACTCTAATGCTTCCTTTGCGATATTTTCATGTTCAAGCTCGAAAATGGTTTGACCAACGATTACAGAACCATCTATTCGTGAAATCACGATTATTCCTTCCAAATTTTCTATAGATCTCATAGTTCTTGCAACAGCCTCTTCAAGAACATTGAAGCTCACTAATTAACACCACACAATACCACATCTTATTAAAATCTAATTAGTTTTTTAAATATCCTCTTTTTTACACGATTTAAAGATTGTTAATTTATATTTTAGGATTAGAGGAGTTTGTTAGTGAGTTTAGAAGCACACTATATTTTTAAATAATTAATTTATAAAAGTAAAGTAAATCAAAAGAAAGTATATCAAAAGGGATGATCACTAAATGATTACCAAGAAAATTAATGAAACCATAAAACGGTTCCGCGAACATCCTGGAGTGCGCGGTGTTATTGTTATGAGCAATGAAGGTCTACCCATAAGTGCAGATGGTGTAGATATGCAAAAAGCAGAAAAGGTTGCCGCCCTAATTACAAGCCTCGTAGGAAAAGCAAAACAAGTGATCACGGAAATTGGCGAAGGCGCTTTAGGCTTTTTCAACATAGATTGCGGAAATAGCGAAATATTAGTGGCACCTGAAGAAGAATACGTACTCGTAGTACTCCGAGAAAAACTCACTTAATACAATACCCCCACTATAATGTCCCTAAAAATAATAGAAAAAAATTCTTGCCCTCTTCTTTAAAACTTAGAAAAAGAAGAAATATATATTAAACATCATTAAAAAACTGTATTCTAAAAAACATTTAAACCATTATTTAAAAATAACAATTTTATACAGTTCCTTTTATCCATCTTTAATTATTGTGTGTGTTTTCGAAGGCTTTTAATAGTTTTTTTTTTGGGGGGGGGGGTTTCTGTTTTGTTTTTTTGCGTGGAGATCTGTTTTTTGTAGTTTTGTTTTTTTGTGTTTTTTCAGTTTTTCTTTTTAGGGGGTTGAAATGGGATTCTGGTGGTTTTTGCTGATTGTATCCAGGTTTTTCCTTGATGTTTGTTCTTTTGTTGTTTTTTTCTTCTGGTTTTTATCTCTCTTTTTCTTTGTTTTCTTTGTTTTCTATGGAGTCTTATTTATTCATCTTTATTACTTTTTGAAAAATTTTGGGAAAAAACGACGAAAATTATCAAAAAAAGTAAAGGATTCTACCAATTATAAAAAGCAGAAGATCAAGGTTGCAAAAATCCATGAAAAGATCAAAAACCAGAGGGATGATTTTTTACACATAGGAGTTACGCAGTTGGTTGGTAGTTTCTTTCGACGGTTATAAATATTAGCGGGTCAAAAATATGGTGGGTGTTAGGTCGTGAACCCTCCGAAGTGTGATGATCTGGACTATATTCAGTTTCTGATCGCGGCTCAGAAGGTTTTCACGTGCACGGAAGCGGCTAGATGCCAGCGTAAAAGCAAACATTCACCGGCCCAAGACTCCTTCACCAGGCTGCTGAGCAGAAAGCCTCCAGACACGGAGGCTTTGTGAGAGGAGACGCGGGGCCTCGTTCAGCTTGATAGGGGCATGCTTGTGCTGGATGACACCACGCTGGATAAGCCTTACGCTTCAAGGATAGAGCTGGTGACCTATCATTGGAGCGGGAAGCACCGGCGGGTGGTTAAGGGCATCAGCCTCCTAACGTTGCTTTGGACGGATGGAAAGGCCCTTGTTCCCTGTGATTTCAGCGTCTACGATAAACCCCTCGGAGGAGGGACTAAGAACGAGCGTTTTCGGGAGATGCTTAAAAAGGCTAAGGAGCGCGGTTTTAAGCCGGCATACGTGCTTTTCAACTCGTGGTACGCCGGCTTGAAGAACCTGAAGGTTCTTGCGGGTTACGGCTGGTCTTGGTTGACGAGGCTTAATTAAAGCAACCGCCTCGTTAACCCTGATGGGAAGGGAAATGTCCCCCTAAGCTCCGTCGATATTCCTGCCGGGGGGAGGGTTGTGCATCTTAAGGGCTACGGCTTCGTTAAGGTTTTCCTAACAGTCTCTGAAAACGGGGACGCGGAATACTGGGCCGCTAGCGATCTTGACATGCTGGAAGAGAAGCGGAAAGCGCTGGAAAAGCAGGGTTGGGGTATCGAGACCTATCATAGGGTTGTTAAGCAGTGCTGCGGCGTTGAGAAGGCTCAAGTTAGGAGCGCTGCAGCCCAGAAGAGGCACATCTTGCTAGCGCTCCGCTCCTTCGTCAGGCTGGAAGCACGCCGGCTGCAGACCGGTATAAGCTGGTATGAGGCTAAGATAGACATTGTCCGCGAGGCAATCAGAACCTACTTAACCCACCCAACTTACACCCTTAACCCAATTAACCCAAGTGCGTAAGTCCTAACACAAATTATCAAAATTTTATGTTAACAACTATGATTTTATAGCTATTGAGAAATTAAACATAAACGGCTTGATAAAAATTAAGTTATAATGCTCGGAACCTCATGGATCCCTCTTGGAACAAATTCATACAATATCTGTTTTACACGGCTGAAAGAGCTGGTAAAACGGTTTTAGAAGTTAACCCGGCAGGAATGTCACAAGAATGTTATAAATGTGGCGAAAAAGTGAAGAAGAGTTTGGCTGTAAGAAACCATGGATGTCCTACTTGTGGGTTAGAAATTGACAAGGACTACAACTCTTGTTGTAGTCTTGAAAAGAGGTTTAGAGGAAGTGGTAGGGCAGGGACCATCCGAATTTACGTCTGTGGAGACGGAACCTCTACTGAGAGAAATCTTGACAAGTTCAGTCGTTGAATCAAGAAGCTCCTCCGATGGGTAGCAGTAGTTCACTTATTGTGCAAAAAACTATAAAAACCTTATAAAAGTATAACAAAAGCGGACAAAACAATTAAAAAACTTTTTAATAATTATTTATATTATACAAGTTAGGAGGATTGGAATCTTAAAATTATTATTTGTAAAACTCACTTAGGATTAATCGGAGGCGTCTTATACCAATGATAGCTTTAAAAGAGTTTGACCGCGCGTTAGGTCAAGTAGTAAAAGCAGATTCCGCTATAAAAAAATGTATCCTTGTTGATAGAACTGGTCTTACTATTGCTCATGTTTCAAGGTATAGCGCATCATCGGTTGACGTAGATGGAATAGGGGCCATTGCAAGCGCCGTTTTTTGTGCAAGCGAAGAACAGGGAAGAAATCTCGATATTGGAGATCTCTTAATGGTGTCTTCTGAGTTTGACGAAGGAAAAATTTTTGCCGCAAGTTGCGGAAGGGGCGTTTTATGCGTCATAACCGATCCTGAAGTTAACATAGGCCTTGTACGCCTTGTCATGAAAAAGGCTACTGACGATCTTAAAGCACTACTTCAAGAATTTCTAGCAGAAAAACCAATAGAAGCAACTGCTGAAGAATCTACAAGCGAAAGGGCAGAATTAGAAGCTGCCTTAAAAGAACTTGAAAAATTCTAACTGCAAATAAATAAATCAAGCACCAAAAATAAACGATATTCCTCAGATAAAATATTCGATTTTTATATTTTTAATTCCATTAAAAAAATAGCGGGGTGGCAAAAATTCGAAAAGACAGTGAAGGAAGACTTCATTTTAAACTTGTTTATTGGGGTCCAAGCCTCGGTGGAAAAACCACAAGTCTAAGATATGTCTATGACGATGTAGAAGGCTTAGACAAAGGAGGATTCACATCGATCGAAGATCCTTCAGGTCGCACCCTATTCTTCGACTTTGTGCCGATGAGTGCCAGCGGAAAAATATTATTTGACGTATACACCGTAGCTGGCCAAACCCGGCATAAACACCAAAGAAAAGTGATTATGCGGGGAGCAGACGGAGTACTTTTTGTAGCAGACAGCTCAAGAAGTATGAAACAAGACAATATAGAATCCTTACAAGAACTAAAAGATATAGTAGGAGACGTTTTAGGGGATCAAATACCATTAGTAATTGCCTTAAATAAACGAGATGTCGATGACGCAATGTCAAGAGAAGAAATCCTAAAAGATTTAAGCCTTGAAAACTCAAGTATCCCCGTATATGAAACAATAGCCGTAAAGGGTATCGGCGTTAAAAGAGCTTTTCAGACCTTATCCCGTGAAGTACTCCTCAAACAACTTTATGGCATTAAGACTGCCCATTAAACTCCACTCCTCCTAAAAAATTGAAATTAACAATCTGGGTTCACTTAATATTAATCTCTACTACTTTTAATAGATGTAAAAATTAACCTAAAATAAGAAATGGTTAATATAAAAGAATTGAATTGTTTTTGATGATTTTATTCTAAATAAGTGTAGCTATTCTTTCTGCAGCTCTTCTTATGTCAAGAAAAAGTAGGCCTAATTTTGCTTCCTGAGAAGCTATTACCGTAAGTACAGCATTAGGTCCCGCGTTTATTGCTATTAAAAATCCATTTTCTCCCTCAGTAAAAACACGTTGAAGTGCGCCTTTCCCTATCTCAAGTACCGCCCTTTCACCTAAGGATAACATTGCCGCCGTCATTGCTGCAATCTTTGTATCATCTATCCCTTCAGGTAGAGAACTTGCTATCGGTAAGCCTTCAATTGAAACAACGGCACATCCTTCAATCTCCTCTATTGAAGACCCCAGTTCGTCGAGTATCGCACTAATCTCTTCTACACGCCCTATATGCAAATATATACACCTGCCATATTTTAAATATCTTGCAGTTTTTAGTACTCTTTATTCTTACTTTTTTATTATTCATCTTTATTAATAATTTTTATTGAGTAGTAGAATAAGAATTAAATATTTTGTTTCCTACTTTCCATAACTTAACACACACTTGTGTTAATAATCTTTTGCGTTTTTTCATTAGCCTAATTTTAAGAGTGGGCGTGTATCGTTTGAGTATTTTTGCTCCCATTTATCGGCTTTATGAATGGCTGCTTTGGAAGCGGATTAAAAGTAAAGACATGCCAAAACACCTAGCAATTATTCTAGATGGAAATCGTAGGTTCGCTAGATCCCGTAGATTATCTGTTTTTATAGCTCATCAAGCTGGGGCTATGAGACTTGAAGATTTTCTTGATTGGTGTTGTGAACTTGGTATTGAAGTAGTTACAATTTATGCCTTTTCTTTAGAAAATTTTAGACGCCCCCCAGAAGAAGTCGAGGTCTTAATGCGTTTGTTTGAAGAAAAATTTAACAACATAATTACTGACAAAAGGATTCATGGAAATAGGATAAAAGTTCGGGCTATTGGTCGCATTCATTTACTCCCTGACTATGTTCGGGAAGCTATCAAAGAGGCTGAAAAAGCCACTGAAAATTATGACAATTCTCAGCTCAATATCGCGATTGGTTATAGTGGTAGAACCGAATTAATAGACGCTTTTAAAGAGGTTGCTAGAAAGGTCTTAGGAGGAATTCTAAGCTTAGATGAAATAGATGAAGCCCTTATCGATAGCCATTTATCCACTGCGGGGCTCCCAGAGCCAGACTTAATAATTCGTTCCAGTGGTGAAGAACGTATGTCTGGTTTTCTTCTTTGGCAAAGCGCTTATAGTGAACTCTACTTTTCAGACGTTTTTTGGCCACTTTTTAGAAAAATCGATCTTCTTCGCGCCATTCGCAATTTCCAAGATCGCGAACGAAGATTTGGAGAATAGTTCCTTTATTATTCTTGTAAAAAAACTTTTAAGTAAGCGTGTTTTTTTGAATATTTGTGGCTGGTGAGTAGCTTGGAATGGAAAAAATTAACTGAACGCTTTAATTCAGCCTGTGAAACTTTGATTCTGGCCTTAGTAAAACATTACGGTATCCTTGATCAATTTGATCGATCAACACCAAAAATAGCTGACGAAATCGCTGAAAATCTTGGTTTTAATACGTTTATCGTTCGAAAAATATGCATTTTTCTTGAAAAGATCGGGTTTTTAGAAAGGGATGTTACCGGTACCGGTCTGCTCCTTTCAGAAGTAGGTTCGGTTTTAGCCAAACCCATCGACCAATTTAGTGAGGATTTTAACGATGCTTTACCCATATTTTTTGAACAGCTCATGGCTTATATCGAAGCTTTAACTTATGCTTCAGAGACCTTAGAGAGCGGGGTTACTTTAGAAAAATTTGCAGAATCTAAATTGCTCAATGTTTCCCCCTATCTAGCTGGCCCCATCGGTAATCTTGTGGCCGATGAGATCGACAAGATGATAAAAAGCGGTGACAGGGTTGTCATTATAGGGTTTGGTTCAAGCATACTCGGCTATTTAATAGCAAAAAGAATAGTAATCCGAGGAAATGTTACATGTCTTGATGAATTTTCCCCTGTTCGAGAAGAAACAGAAAAACGCGTGCAGGAAGAAGATCTTCAACCAATAATCGACTTTAACACCAAGGATATTATAAATGACATTAAAAGCAATAGCTTTGACCTATGCGTCATTGCAGGTATGCATCGATTTTTGCAACCCGAAGAAATGGTGAGCCTTTATGCTGATATTAAACGCATTCTTCACGATAAAGGTGTTATTATTGTGTTGGAAAACTGCGTAGACTCTGTTTCCGAAAGCGCAATACAGATTATGACTGCTTTAGCAACTCCTAATAATACCACCTTTGCCCCTTCAAGAGAAGAAGTAAAAAACAGCTTAAAAGTAGCGGGATTCGAGCTTAAAGGTGAAAAAGACCTACCAGGAGAAAGCGAAACAAAAATTTCAATAATCATCGCTCGAAACAAGAAATAAAACCCTTATTCTAGATAAAAATGCGTTGTTTTTTCAAAGTTTCTCGCAACTTTGGATCGATATTAACAGCCTTTCTAAAAGCTTCTAAAGCCTGCGCTTTATTTCCCACTTTTCTATGAGCTTGCCCCAGTTCTATCCAAGCTTTCGCATACTCTGGGTTGTAAGCCAATGCATTGCCAAGATACTCGATGGCCAAAATTGCATGGGGATTCCTTCTTTCTTCCGGCTTTTTAGTAACTTTTTTTGCTTCTATTTCCCCAAGCTTCAGATGTTGAAGAGCAAGGTTGTACCAAGCTTCTGCATAATCCGGTTGAAAAGCTAAAATCGTCTCAAAACATTCAATAGAATTTTCATAATCTTTTAACTCTATATACGATTTTGCCATATTCACCCAAGCAGATAGCATTAGTGGTGCATGTTTTACCGCCTTTCTAAAAGCACTAACTGCATCTTTATGCCTTTCTTTTCCAGCGTAAGCAATACCCAAATTAAAAAACGCTTGAGGATTTTCGACTTCAACCTTTACGACTTCTTCAAGAAGAGCGGTGGCCTTATCAAAATCCCCCATAACATTATAGGCTAATCCCAAATTATACCTAGCAAAAACAGCTTTTGGGTTGATATATAACGCTTTTCTAAACCCTTTTTTTGCTTCCTGATAACTGTTTAAAATACTTTGACAAACTCCAAAGCTATTCCAAGCATAAACCTGTACAAAATCCGTATCTAAAATATCTTTTAAATATCTTAAAGCCTCTTCATATTCCCCAAAAAATATGTAACAATTACCAAGAATCAAGTAAAGATTATCCCCGATTTCTGGTTCTCCATACTCTCTCACATCTATTTTTTCTCCAATTTCCTTGAACATGGAAACTAGTTCTCTGGTCTTATCCCATCTTTCAGGCTCCATTTCAAGCAAAGAAGTTCTTATTTTATCATCTTCCTTTAATGTTTGCAGTCTTACTTCTTTTTCCAACTCTAGTTTTTCAAAGAAAAGGTCTAAACTTACCACGATTTTTCTAAGATCTTCTTCTCTGAACTCTTCTTTATCTAGACTTTGAAGTCTTTTTAAGGTCTTTTTTTGTAACTCTTCAGGAGTCATGTATAACTCCCTAATTCTTTCAAATCCCCACACAATTCCATATATCACGTTTTTCGCCTGTTCTGTGCTCATAAGAGGAATATTTGCTATTAATTCTTTATATAAACCCTCTAATTTTGAGACATCTTCTGGGTAAACCAAAGTTAAAAGTTTTTTAAAGTGTGAAACTACCATGTTTCTAAACTCTTGAATATTTCTTAACTTTGAAGCCTGTTCTTCCGCTTTTTCCAAAGAGACTTTAAGAATCTCTATCGCTTTCTCTTCACTGAACTCAGTTTTTAAATCATCTAAGATCCTTTCTGTTACCAGTTTCAACTTCTCTTTTAACTGTACTTCTCCTAAATCTGTGGTTAAAAGATTTCTTTCTATTATATCTCGGATTATTTCGCTTATTATTCTCTTTCTTTCATGGTCAGGCGTCTTTCCAAACCTAAGTTTTACTTCATCTAAAACATTCTCGCTAAGAGGAGATGATACTATAACACACAAGAAAAACGAAACGGGCTCAACCCTCATCTACTAACCCCTGCCAGCTCGACCTCAATAACTCAATATATTAGAAAGTATTTAAATATGTCCTCACTCTCTCTTTTGAAAATTTTCTAGTTTGTTTCCTTCTTATGTTTATAAAAATAAGCAAAAAAATCAACCAGTCAAAAAAGGAAAAACACCGAAAGAAAGAGAAAGAAATAAGGACTATGAAGTTGTTGTAATTATTTCCTCTGGCATGAAAAAGATTTTTAACTCTCTATCCGCGTTTTCTGGACTATCTGCTGCGTGTATCACGTTGTGATCAATCGAATGTCCAAAGTCACCCCTTATCGTCCCAGGATCTGCCTTTAAAGGATCAGTGTTTCCAATCATCTTTCTAACCATCTCAACAGCGTTCTCCCGCTCCAAAACCATCGCAACTACAGGACCGCTCTGAACATATTCTACAAGATTATCGTAAAACGGTTTGCCTTGATGCTGTTTATACAAATCACTCCCCTGTTTTTGTGATACGTTAACCACTTTCAATGCCAACAACTTAAAATATTTGTCTTCAAAACGAGTAATTATTTTTCCAACAAGCCCCTGCTGAACTGCCTCAGGTTTAACCATCACAAATGTAAGTTCCACCATAACCTAATCTCCTCATATTCCTTAAGTCAAAATTTTAAAAATAACATCATAACAGTCAGAAAATAAGAAAGATTCACCTCTAAATCTTTTAAAAATTAGTTAAAAAACTTTTACCATCCCTTTCTTATTTATGCTCCCTTATTTTCAGTTTTTTCTGGTTTAGGCAATTTAGGCTCATAAACCTTCGTCCATTTCAACTTCCGAGGCTTTCTCTTAAGGACAAACATGTTTTTAAAACACTTATTAGAACAAAAACGAAAAATTGTACCATCATTTTTCACAAAAACCCTGCCTGTTCCCGGTGGAATATCATATCTACAAAAGTCACATTGATATATTCTAGGCAAATTTTACACATCTCCACGATAGTATCTCTTTTACCTTGTTTGAAGTCTGCGAGCCTCTCTTTCCGTTTCCCTTAAGATCAGTATATCGCCCACCCTTACAGGACCTTTACAGTTCCGCGAGAGTATTCTCCCTCTATCCCGCCCTTCCAACACCCGTACTTTGACAAGCGATATTTCACCCGTCACGCCTGTTTTTTCTATGACGGCAACGACTTCTGCTGCCATACCTTGGTCTTCGTCAAAACTGCTCATTTAAAACACCCTTTTTATAATCGAAGTAAAGCTGATAATTAAACTAAATTAGAATACAAAAACTTTTTACTTTTATACCTTCAATTTGCTTATTTTATCCTCTTTTATTTCTTTAATTCTTCCATTTTTTGAGCTAGGTTTTTTATATCTGGAGCTGCCTGTCCCGCTTCTACTATGCAAGCGGCAGCAGCAGGCACATCGATACCGCTAGCCACCCCTATATTTTCCTTACTATCTACGAAAATGTAAGGAATGTTTTTTTCTTCACAAAGTAAAGGAAGGTGTGCAACAATTTCCGGCGGATCCACATCCTTTGCTATAAATACCAACTTTGCTATTCCTCTTTCAACTGCTTTTGTAGTCTCGTTTGTTCCACGTTTTATCTTCCCGCCTTCAATTTCCCGAGATTTTTCTAAAATTTTTAAAGCTTCTTCCACTATTTCTGCTGGAGCTTCCCAACTCACATAAAACGGTTTTTTACTCATATACTTTCACCTCTAGGCTCGGATCATCCCGTAAAAATATCATCGTGGTTTTTCATCGCCTATTTTCTAATATTTCCCCAATGAAAGTAATAAAAACACATTATTTAGAGTATTTAATTTTTTCGAAAAAAATAATCCTAAATAATTTATTTTTTGCTGGTTTTAACAGTTTTTTAACATTTTAACATTTTCTATTCACATATCTTTTGGGATCAATGTTCCGAAGCCGTAGTCTTTCAGCGAGATTTCCCGTAATTAACAAAGAAGCTTTTTTGAGTTCTTCTATATTTTTTACACCTATTAAAAACATCGTAGTTCGTAACTCTCTAATATATTCTTCAATGATTTTAATAGCAGTTCCAACATCTCCCCCATATGCTGGTTTTAATAAAGGATAAGCAATACCTGTAGCATCTGCGCCCAAAGCTATCGCTTTTGCAACATCAATACCGCTCCTTATACCGCCGGTACTTATTATTTCTACATTACTTGTACTTGCAGCTACTTCAACTGTAGATTGAGCTGTTGGAATACCCCAATCCCAAAATTTTTCCCCTATCTTTTCGAAAACAATGTTTTTTTGCATTTTTGCACGATATTTTTCAACAGCCGAAAAACTTGTCCCTCCTGCCCCCCCTATATCTATCGCCGAAACCCCGCACTCTTCCAACTTCTTTCCAACTTCCATAGATATACCTGCCCCTGTCTCTTTAGCAACTATTTTTACAAAATCAACTTTTAAACAGATCTCGGATATTTTTTCCAAAATATTTGAAAAATTTGTATCACCTTCTGGTTGTACAGCTTCTTGAAGGGGGTTTAAATGGATTGCAAGCGCATCTGCATTAATCATCTCTACAGTCTTTTTAATTTCCTTTATACCAAATCCAAGATTAAGCTGAGGCGCACCAATATTCCCTATTAATAAGGCGTTTGGCGCTTTTTTCCGCGTGATAGAAAAGGTGTTCTCTAAAGCTGGATTTTGAATGGCAGCCCTTTGACTACCCACCCCCATGCCTATGTTTAAAATTTCGGCAGCCTCTGCTAGCGTACCGTTTATTAATTTGGCTCGAGGATACCCTCCGGTCATCGCTGCAATAATTATGGGCGCTGAAAGTTCACGACCAAGAAGCGTGACCCGCGTATCTATATCGCTTAAATCTAACTCTGGCGTAGCACAATGAATAAAATCTACATCGTTAAACCCACTTTCTTTACTTATCGCGTTTATAAGTTCACTAAGCGCTATATCGACATGTTCCGACTTACGATTAATCGTTTGGTTAGTGATAAGATCTTCCAAGGGAACCACGCCTACTAAAACTATAAAACTTAACACACAATTACTTAACTATTTTTCCGCAAAATCAATAATAAAATCATTTTTTAGATTTTTAAGTTTTGAATCATATTTTTTCCTGAGAATTTTAACTTGCTTCTAACCCCCTATTCTATTAATCTATTAACCTTGTGCATGGAACCTTTTCATTACGAAAAATACGGGTTAGATAGTTTGGTTTTCTGGCGTTAAATATTATTATTTCGATTCCTCTTTTCCAGATATCAATAATCTCTGAAATCTTTCCAATCATTTGATCTGTTACATCGATAAAAATTTTTTCAACTTTAACTCTTTCCTTATCCCTTGTTAATTTTGCTAAAACAGCTTCATAGTCGTGAGAATATTTTAAAATGTCTACAGGTTTTGCGTCAGGGTTTATTTTCGGATCCTCAGTATACAAACCATCAACATCAGTACCTATCAAAACTCTTTCCACTCCCATGATCCTTGCTAAATAACTTACAATCTGATCTCCGCTTAAAATAGTAAACCCTTTCTCTTCGTCAAAAACCGGATCTCCATGAAGTAATGGTATAAAACCCCCCTTTAAAGCCCTATACAAAGCAGCGGTATCAAAACTAGATATCCGCTCATTTTTAGTAATCGAGATAGCCGAAGGAGGTATAGGAACCACAGGAACATTCGCCCTCAAAAAACTATCCACTATTATAGAATTAAGCTCAATCATAGCCTTTTTAGTCTGAGTAAACCCTAACCTTTGCCTTAACAAGGTCGAAAAATCTCCCTCACAAACCCCTTCTTTTATTTTATACTTTGCAGCAACCGGATGTCCGTAACTCCCACCACCATGAACAATTATCAACCTATAATCAATCTCGGGTAAAATTCCAGCTATTTCCCTCGCCAAACGATCAATATCACCCTTTCTCGCCCTAAACGGTACACTTTTATCCGTGATCACTGAGCCTCCAAGCTTTATAATACTAAGATGTTCCCATACTTCTCCGCTCTTATTCTTCTGATTCAACAGTTACCCCTCGCATACTAAACGCCGTTGGAACCGCTCTACCACCACTCATCTCTATCGCTTCTAAGACATTCTTCGCATTTTCCGGACTCATAAGAGCTATCATACAACCCCCGCCTCCCGCGCCTGAAAGTTTTGCCCCATAAGCCCCTGCTTCCCTCGCCGCAAATATCAGCCTTGATAAAGATAAATGAGAAACCCCTAACGCATCCAAAAGCCCTTGATTTATGTCCATAAGTTCCCCTACCCCCTCAAAATCACCCGTCTTCAATCTCTCAACACCCTCCAAAGTTAAAGAACCAATTAAACGTATAATGGGCAACCCTATCAAAGGATATTTCTCACATATACTCCTAACGTGACTCACAAGTTTTTTAGTACTTCTCTCAACCTTCGTATCCCCAATAACTATCGAAACCTGAGCCCCAATATCTAGCCTTTCAATCTTTCCTTGCTGAAAAATTATCCCCCCACCATAAGCAGAAATCGTATTATCTATACCACTAGGGGCCCCATGCACTATCTTCTCAGCCTCAAAAGCCAGCTTTGAAACTTTTTCCGATTCCCAGCTATCCCCAGTAAGACATTTACCCACAGCAGCGACAGTAGCAACAGCCACAGAGGCAGAGGAACCTAAACCTGCAGAAGGAGGAATATCACTATTTATCTCGATATTTAGCCCTCTTTTTAAATTACAAGCATTCAAACTTACCTCAACAGCTCTAACAACATTCTTTAAACGCTGAGGAATCTCAAAAAACGAAAAAGAATCCTCAGAAAGAACCCTTTCCAAATCAAAACCAGCTTCTAAAGACAAGTCAGGCGCTGAAATTCTAACCTCAAAATCACCCCTTTCCTCAACAATAACCCGAGCACGCCTATCTATAGCCACTGCCACTGCAGGCTCTCCATAAACTACGGCATGCTCACCAAAAAGAATTATTTTACCAGGTGCAGAAGCAACCACCCTTTTTACCAAAAAAATCCCTCAAAAATAAAGTTAAAAACCTAAAAGGGCGCAGTTTTCATCTTAAAATCTGATATCGTCAAACTTATCTCCCCATCAGGAGGAATAGTTCCCCTTTCCCTCAATATCTGCCTTGCCACTAACCAATAAACCGCGGCTAAAGAACGCCTACCCTTGTTATTGCATGGAATAGCCAAATCAACGCCTCTTATCGTTGAATCAGTATCTAAAAGTGCAATCACAGGTATCCCAACCTGATTAGCCTCAGAAAGAGGCTGCTTATCCGCCCGTGGATCCGTCAAAATAATGAGTTCTGGTTCAATGTAAGTCGATGTCAAGGAAGGATTCATGAGGCTGCCGGGGATGAAGCGTCCCGGATAGGCAATACAACCAGTCACTTCGGCAAATTTTTTCACAGGCGCCTGACCATATTGACGCGCCGAAAAAACAACAACGTTTTCTGGAGGATATCTCGCAATAAATCGCGCGGCTATTTTTATACGCGTATCCGCGGCACGAACATCCAAAACAAAAAGACCATCACTCCTAACTCGATAGATAAAGGGTCGCATGTCTGCAGTTGCTATTCTAGTGCCAATATGAACTCCATGCGACAGGTATTCTTCCTTGCTCATTAGCATCGCTTCTTCTTCTTCAATAGTTTCGGTTACTCTATCTTCTTCTGTATAAGCCATTCAAAAGAACCCCTAAATAGCTCTATTATA
>JAEOSI010000126.1 GCA_016840425.1 Candidatus Wukongarchaeum yapensis | reverse complement strand
GTGGGGGTTTCTTTATTTTTTTCTAAATCGGCTTTTTCTATGTTTTGCAGAATTTCAGTGTTGAATTTAAGAAAATCGAATTTATAGGTACGCAGGTAATTTCTCGCCTTTTTTGAGGCATCAGGGGCTATTAAAATACCTCTAACTTTTCTTTTCTCGCGCGTAGTAAAGTGGTCAACGTATCTTTTTAATTGTTGGACGGCTTTTGGTCCTGCCGTCCTTCTTTTTACTTCACAGACGGTTAGCATGCCTTTTGCGTCAAATCCTAATATGTCAATAAACCCGAAATCTGTTTCAAACTCAGAGGCGGTGACTTTAAATCCTTCTTCAATAAGGGAGGGGTTTTTTACAAAAATGCGCGTTATATCGCTTTCAGTTCCTTTTAATATTAATCCTTTGTCTGCCTCTGCTCTAAAACATACTATTTGGAAAACTTCATCAAAAACAACTGTTAGAACCTCGTTCACTGTTTTTTTAGAGGTAACAGTTAAGTAAAGACGGTTTTCTTCGTCCAAGCTTATCTTGACTTGACTACCTGCAGGCTGCCAATTTACGGCTTTTACGCCATTTTTTTTATGTACGTTCAATGATCCGTCAGGTTTGATCATGGTGACTGAGTCAAAATAACCCGCAGATTCGGCCCTTGCGCGGCCTTTATATTCAACAAATCCTCTACCAAAGATCGTGATGATGTCGAGGCCGACTCGAGATTGTAAGAGCTCGATACACTGGTTAATGTCCTGGAAGTCTGATAGAGAAATGGTTTTAGAGGTATTTGCTTCGCTCTTCAAACAAGTCGCCTTCTTTATGAGGAGGAGGATTGGAAAAATAAGAGGGTTGATTATGCTATTGTAGGCTTGATTAGGAGGTCGAAATACAGTTGTTTTGACGGCTGGGATTTTTTTTACAAGGAGCGTAGTTTTTTAATTCTCTCTTGGAATTCTTTAAGAGCGTGGTCGAAATCGACTTCAGTTGCTTTTTTCTCTATTTCAGGAGTTTCTCCTAGTCGTTTTATTTGTTCTTCCAAGGTGTTTATTTGTTCTTGGAGTTTTTGGAACTGTTCTTCTTTTTCTTTTAGCTGTTTTTCAAGTTCTTGTTTGCTTCTTTCTGTTATTTTTAAAGCTTCAGTTAGCTCGGCATTTTGTTTTCTTAGAGTTTCTAATTCTTCTTGGGGGACCGCACTTGAAGTGGAAGTTTTTCGTTCCATAACCTCTTCTTTTACAGGTTTAACAGGTTCTTGTTTAACCTCTTTTTTCTCTCCTAACCGTTTTTCGGTTATAGTTAAGCGTCTTTTATAATCGTCTAGATGCATCTGAAGTTCGTTATTCAAGGTTAAATTATCTTCAATACGTCTTTTTAACTTTTCAATAGTTTCGTCTTTTTCCTGGAGAAGGGTCTCCAGCTCCTCTTTAGTCTTATTTTCGGATTGCAATATTACAGGCAACCTTCAACCTTCCTTTTAAAAAAATTTCTTGGTTAAAGTTTAATAACTTTTTGATTGAAATGTGTACTTCGTGCTAACCCAAACATAAAATATGGGAACATATTGCTTAATCATTGTTTGTATATTTAAAATCTTTCATATTAAGTTTAAATATCTTGTTAATTAATTTTTTGATTTGTGATCAGAAATGAAGTGCGCTTCTCCATGTCTTAAGTGTTTGCTGAGTAGGGCATATCAATCTCTGTGTTTGGCTACCAATGATGCAAAGAGAAGAAGGGAGGCTATGGAAGCTGTTACAGAGTTGATTGGAAAAGAGTTTTCAAAGCAAGCTGTACCCGCTGTTATCGGTAATAAACGTGAACGATTAATTCAAAAAATAACAGGGTGTAAAGACTATTATTCTGAGTTAAAAAAGAGAAGCAATTTAGAAGCTTTAAAAGTGCTTCCAACTACGGAAAAATACCTTGAAGAGGAAGGAAATCTTAAAGAAAAGTTTAGGAGAGCTTGTCGTATAAGCATCGCGGGGAACGTTATAGAGTTTGGGGTCTTGGGCCATGATTTCACCTTAGAAGAGCCAGCCTTAGAGGAGTTCATTGAAACGCAAAAAATGGGGTTGGACAGATTAGATGAAGCTTATGATTTCATTAAAAAAGAAGTAAAAAACATTCTGTTTCTCACGGACAACGCGGGGGAAATAGTGTTAGATATTTTGCTTGTTAAAACATTAAAAGAAATAAATCCTGGAGTGAATGTGGTAGTTGGTGTAAAATCGGGTCCTATTATGAATGATGCTACAATGGAGGATGCGAAGGTTTCTGGAATGTTGGAGATTGCAGACGAAGTTATTGAAACGGGTAGTAGTTCGATAGGGCTTAATTTAGAGGAGTGTTCTGAGGAGTTTATTGAGAAGTATTATAAAAGCGAGCTGATAGTTGCGAAGGGGATGGGGCATTATGAGACTATGACGGAGTTTATTGATGAGTTGTCTTGTTCTGTTCTTTTCTTGTTTAAGGCGAAATGTGAGCCCGTGGCAAAACATGTGGGAGTTGAGAAGGGAAAAGGCGTTGCTTTATTTATAAAATGAATTCTTTGATGTGAGGAGTGCTTTTTTGGCTTTTATTTCTAAGTTTTTGAAGATGTATTCTATTGCTTCATAGAAGCCTTCACCGTAGCTTTTGCTTGTTATGCTATTTGCGGCTTTTTTTAGTTGGGGATGAGCGTTGGCGACAGCTATTCCATAGCCTGCTATTTTGAAGAGGTCTAGATCGTTGGCTCCATCAGCTATGGCTATGATTTCTTTTACGTTTATTTTCATCATTTTTGCGACATGTTTAAGGCCTTTTCCTTTGTTGATGTTTTTATCCGCTATGTGTACTGCGTATCCTGAGTCGAAAATTACTACGTTCAAAGACTCTTTTATGACCAGTTTTTTTAACTCTTCAAGATCGCCTATTGCGACTTTACGCAGCGCTATGTCGGTTTTTCTAAAAAATTCGTCTTCGAGAACTTCTATTCTACCTTCAAATTGCTTTTTTAATATTCCTAAAGCTTTTTCCACGTCATTCCTCTTACCTAAAACTTTTGGCCGCCATGCGGAGCCTATTATACCGCCATTTTCAGCTATTACGGGTGCACTGGTGCCAATATAGTCTGCGAGGGTTGAAACTACGCAAAAATTGTTTCCGCTAACAAGTATTACAGGAACGCCTTTTTTCTCAAGCATTCTCACGGCTTCAAGTGCTTTTAAATGAAGTTTTCTATCAGGATAGGTTAAAGTGCCGTCTATATCTGTGGCTATTGCTCTAAAATGTTGCATACTCATCAACCTATTACTTGCATAAAAATGCAATAATTAAAATAGAAGGGTGTTTTTTTAAAAACCTGAAAAGTTAGGTTAAATATTTGGTAAAAGTAGAGCTAAATTGTTTTTTGTGAGTTTTTAAAGAGGGACTTTGTGAATTTGGACCAGAGTTTACTGAATAACTCATTATCGTACCATATAGCGCTTAGATTAAGTACTTTTCCACGTTTCACGTAAGAGCCGAAAAATAGGTGTTTTCGATCGATAATCACGTAAAAAGCGTTAAAAGGTTCTTTATAGACTTTGATCTCACAGACTCCGTTTAGATCGTTTAACACTTCTTTTTCTCCCTCATCATTTACGCCTTCAATGCTGGTTAATATGCGAACTTTTGGACCATTTAATGCTAGTTCTTTTAGTTTTTCAGCGAGTTGAGGATAGGCTTTTAAATCGTATAAGGTATCTGTTACGAGGATTACTTCTTCCTCGGCTTCTGCTACCATTTCGGTTATTTTACCGAAAACTATGGAGTCGCCTCTTAATATCCACATACCTTCAGCATAATCCCTTTCCCGACGTTCTTGGATTCTTTCTAAATGATTTTTTGCAGCGTCCAATGCACCTTTATACTTTGAATTTAATTTTTCTAAAACGTCTTCAGGGTTTCTTGCACGATATCTCTTTGCATAACTTTTAGAATTTGAATTAATAGATTCCAGTTCCACAAATCCTTTATTTTCAAGTTTTTTTAGCGTGGTGTAAACTTTATTAGGAGGGATCTCAGCAGTTTCTGCTATTTGTGCAGCAGTAGCAGTACCGAAAAAAACCAGCGCGCTATAGACCTTGGCGCAATAAGTTGTGAATCCCAGGGTTGTTAAGGATTTTACCAAATCTTCGCTGAGAAACATAAAAAAGCCCCTCAGAACTTTCTATTTAAATAAAGGAGATATAGTAAAAAAAGGTTACTTTTTACTTGAAACTAAAAGAAAGGGTTAGAAGGGCTAAATAAAAATCTTCCTAAATTTTTATCTACTAGGAGTATGATTTTCAAATTTTTAACAGGTTTTAAGTGATTTTTATTCTCTTAGCGCGTTTGCCATATTTTCCAAAATTTCTTTGGGTTTTTTTGCTTTTACAAAGCCACTCGCCAATAGAACGCCGTGAGTACCGAGTTTTATGGCGGCTTTTACATCTTCTCCTGCTGTTATACCTGCTCCGCATAAAGGTACTACATTTGGGTTGGCTTTTTTCATTAATTCGACTGTTTTTGTAACTACTTCAGGTTGAGCTTTGCTTACAGGGATCCCTGAGCCTATTAGTTCTGGTGGTTCCATGGCAACTGAATCGGGGGAAAAGGAGGCTACTTTTGCACTTAGTTCGGGATCTTTAGCGCACACAAGTGTGTATAAACTTGCCTCTTTAGCACGTTTTATTGAAGCTTCTATCTCCTCAATAGTTTTAGGACATTCGCTGTGGTTTATCAGCGTCCCTATAGCCCCACTTTCTTTAACAGCTTCTGGTAAGATGTGGCCACAGTGGCTTCCAGGTTGTATGGGGTCTATGGTCTGAGATAATACAAGAATATCTACTTCATTTGCTATTCTAGAAAGGTCGGTTAATTGGGGGGCTATGGCTATTGTTACACCATACTCAAAGCTTACATCTTGGGCAATAAGGGCGAGGTTTAATCCTTTCTCTCCTATGGACTCATTATAAGTTTTGAAATTAAGGACTATTATTGGATATTCAATCTCATTCAAACGATTTACCTCCACTAAAGGATAATTGAACAATAATTTCTAACTGGTATTAAATTGTTATTAATTCTTTTAGTTCGTCAGAGTTCCAAGTCAATTTTAGTCTTTTTCTTTGGTTTATGATTTTTTCGAAGCGTTGTAGTACGGCGCAAACGATGAGAGGTAATCCAATTGTTGCGTCCATATGAACTGTTGCCATAGAAGCATCTTTTGCGATTTTTCCCCATGATTGGGCTTCTGAAAAGGTGCAGCCGGATAAGCCTCCCCAATGGGGGGAATCGGTAATTATTTGCAAGGCATAATTATGGCTTTGATACCTTCCTTGCAGAATCTCTACTACTAAGGGCAGTTGTTGGATATAGTTTTTAGGGGTTCCTCCGCCTATGTAGATGGCGCCGCTTTTTTTCGATTTTTGTTTTATTTGGCTAAGTTCGTATACGTCCCGTATTGGATCGATTATTAGTGGTTTTTTGACTTTCTTTTTGCATTCTGCGTAATATTTGGTTAGGCTGATTCCTATACTGCTGTCATTTAATGCGGGGCAAAAGACTGGGACACCGTACTCAACAGCGGTTTTAAGGAAGGAAGAGGGCTCGTTGGACAATTTGCCGCCTAAAAACTCTAAAAACTCGCGGGTGGAGTAGGTTCTGGGTTCTAGTTCTTCGGCAAGTTTGCGAATACAGAAATCTGTATCAATAAACCGATTATCATCTGCAAAAGTGTCATAAATTCTATCGATATTATAGGATAGTAAAAGCTTGTCATCTACTTGCGGGTGTCCGATATAATGGTGGCCTCCAAGGCCCTCAAAAAAATCGTGGTAGAGGTTTGCCCCCGTGGAGACGATGACATCTATGAGTTTTTCTTCGATCATTTTAATGAGGACTTGTTTCATTCCACCAGGAATCATAGCGCCTGCCAAGCCTAGGAAAATAGTTGTTCTATCGTTATCTGATAACATTTTTTCGAAAACATCTAAAGAATATGCGAGGTTTCTGCTTTGGAAAGAGGAGTTGTGGAAATCATTAAGTAGATCGCCTATCGAAACTTTTTTAGAAACTTTTACATGCTTTAAAGGTTTACTTAATAGATCACGTTTTTTCGGGCGGTTTTCAGAGACTTTTAACACCTCACAAAAGTTTTTTATGTTTCTCGTGAGCCTTCTTCTACAGTGAAAGGAACGTAAACAAAAGCGATAACTGCAGAACCGTTAGTGTTTTTTGGAATGATCAAACTTTCTGTTCGAACATTTATTTTTTCTTCATGAATCGTGAGATCTCTTACTTTAGCCATACGTTTAAGTTTTTGCCGTAGGGCTTTCTCGATCTCTTCAGCGTTTTTATATCCATGATCTTCTGCAACTATACCATAGCTTTCCTTTTTTCCTGCGTTCTCTCCCCAACACCAAGCAATTCCCGCCCCTATTGTTTCTCTGTCCCTTCCATCCATTCGGCATATAACAGCAAAAGTTATGGTTCCTGGAGTGATTTCTGTGAAAGAAATTTGTTCGCAATCTGGAGGAATGATGCTTGAAACAGAAACTAGGTTACACTGAGCGATACGAGCTTTCATGAGGGCTTCGTCAAAAGCGTTGAGAAAGGACTCTTCTGATAAGCCCACGCCGCTTGTGACGAAAAACTTTTTGGGAAGGAAGAACCCATGAACCTTTTCACAGCGTACCACTCTCTTTCTTCTTGCCTCCACTTTAATTTTTAACAGTTATATTACAATAAATTTTAATTTAAATGGTAATAATAGTTTTTTTAAAAAAAC
>JAEOSI010000011.1 GCA_016840425.1 Candidatus Wukongarchaeum yapensis | reverse complement strand
TGTCCCTCTGCCTCAATAATATGGGCGCCATCTTTTATGATCAGGGTGATTATGGTGATGCTTTGGAGTACTTCCAGCGAGCTCTGAAGATCTTCGAGGAGTTGAGGGACAAGGGCGGGATATCCAACTCCCTCATCGGCATGAGTGCCACCTTCTCTGCTCAAGGTGATTATGGGGATGCTTTGGAGTACTACCAGCGAGCTCTGAAGATCTTCGGGGAGTTGGGGGACAAGGGTGGCATATTCCTCTGCCTCAATAATATGGGCCTCATCTTTTATGATCAGGGTGATTATGAAAGGGCTTTAGAGTACTTTCAGAGAGTTATGAAGATGGCTGAGGAGTTGGAGGACAAGAGTGGCATATCCCTCTGCCTCAATAATATGGGCCTCATCTTTTATGATCAGGGTGATTATGAAAGGGCTTTAGAGCACTTCCAGCGAGCTCTGAAGATCTTCGGGGAGTTGGGGGACAAGAGTGGTGTGTCCCTCTGCCTCAATAATATGGGCGCCATCTTTTATGATCAGGGTGATTATGGTGATGCTTTGGAGTACTTCCAGCGAGCTCTGAAGATCTTCGAGGAGTTGGGGGACAAAAGTGGTATATCCGAATGCTTCATTAACACGGGGTTGTGTTATGAGGAGTTAGGTGATCAGAAGAGGGCGAATGAGCTTTACGAGGAGGGGGCGAAGCTTTGTGAGAAGATGGGGTTACACGATCAGGCGAAGGAGTACAGGTCTTGGATCGAGTAGTATCTCCTCAACTATTTAGGGACGTATAAGCAAAGATCCGCTACGCGTTTTTTCGGCTTTTTTGCGTGATATCTTCGTTTGTAGGCTCGAGTGCTTGATTTTATGCCTATTCTGAGGTAATAGATTTGGTTTCGGGTTACCTGCTGACGCTTTGCGTCGCGTGGGTTCGAATCCCACCCCCGGCGTCATAAATCTCTCTTGTTTTCTTCTTTTTTAGGGTGTTTTTGCTATTGTTATGGTTGTTATTTGGTATATTATTAGGAATAGTAGTGTTCCGATGAGTATGTTTTTCCATGTTTTTTCTGTCATGGTGATTTTTCCTGTGTAGTGTGCTGTTATTATTGTTGTTATGAGGAGGGTTAGGGTGGTTATGTGGTTTTGTTGGATTACTGTTTGGGTTACAATCGTTCTGTAGTTTTGTGGGTTTGTTTTTGTTATGGTTGTGGCAAGTGTTAGGAGGGGTGTTATTCCTGCTAAGAGCCCCATGATTGCGAAGATTATGAAGATGGTTATTGTTGCTTTTGTTTTTTCTGCTTTTATCATGGTTTCTCGGCGTTTTCTGTGTTTTTTATTTTCGTCAATTTTTGTCGACAGGCGGATGAGTGTTTCTCCTGCTTTTTTTGGGTTGTTTTTTATTATTTTTTGTGTTATTTCTAATACTTTTTTTGTGTTCTCGTCTAGACCGTTTATTTCGTCTTCTTCTTTTTCTTTTGTTTTTATTGTTTTTTCCATGATTCTTTCAAAAGGCATCCCTAACTGGATATATTGTGCTATTTTCTCGAGGATTTCCTTATTTTTTCCTCCGTGTTTTTTTATTGCTGCATATAGTGCATGTTCTACGCTTTTTCCTTTTACAAGCTCTGTTCCTAAAAACATAAGATATTGCGATATGTTTATCGACGTTTTTTCTTTTTTATTAAAGAGCTTATAAAATGGTTTTACCCCCTTTAAACGGTCTAAATGTTTATTCTATTAGTTCTATTTGGCTGGTTAAGATTTTTTTATAGGCAAGCATTGCTATTGTTAATTGTAAAAAAGGGAGAGCTATGATAAAAAAATCTGAAGTATGCCCCCCTAAAATAGATATTATCGCGTATGTTATGGGGAAAAATGTGAGGAACGTTATTGTTGCAGTGGTTTTTGCCATTAGATTTTGGGTCTCTTCTATGTATTTATTTTGGACGTTCCATGAATAGTATTTTGATAATTGGTTTAGTGTTTCTTCTGTTTTTTCTTCTTTATTAGTTTGGTATAGTTGTATTATGGTGGTTAGGTTTTCTCTTAGGGTTTGGGAAGGTTGTCCTTTTTCGATATATTCTAAAAGTAGTAGTTCGGGTGGGTTTCCGTAATTTATCTGTTTTAATATTTCTCTAAATGCTTTTGAAATTTCTGAATAGTTTTCTTGTGCTATGTATGTTATGGCTTCTGTTATCGAATTTGTAGCGGTTAATATGGCAGTAAATTCTTCTAAAATTAGATCAGCGTATATCTCTATCTGGTGTGATTTTTTTATATAGTCTCTAATAAACTTTTCATTGAAGTAATAATAGACGATGCTTCCGATTAAAACGCTTATAATTACTTTTATACCTAGTGAAAAATCAAAAATATTTGTAAGGGTTGTTATTGTAAAAATCGTGGCTGTTACTAGGAGGCTAATAATTATACTACCGCCTAAAACTTCTTCCTGTGTTATTCCGTAGTGTTCGTATATTTTCTTTAAAAGCTTGGTTTTTGATCTTTTTTTTACTATATGGCTGAAAAGTTCTCTTAAAGAATTTTTCCGGCATGATAATTTAGCAATTTTCACAAAAAATCCGTTTATATTTTTTGTTGTCGAGGTTTTTCCCTCCTTCTTTCAATCAAGATATTTCTTTTCCTTCTCCGATTGTGTTTAGAAGGCTGTTTTTCACTTGTTTTATGTTAAATGTTTTTGTTAGTGTAAGGTTTTTCAGTGTTTTTTCAAGCTTTTGTAACGTTTCTTTAAACCTTTCTTCTTTTACATAACTGTACCTTTTTATCTTTTCTAAAGTGGGTGTCATGAACAAATTTTTTATTACTCTTTCTGCTTGGTTTGTTTTAGGAGAATATTGAAAAGTGTCTACTAGAACAACTTTTTGATCTGGTAGTTCTATGATTTTTTCTCCTCTTTCTTGATTTCTCCCTGTTTTTTCGTTTTCCTCTAATTTTTCTCCATTCTCCTGCCTATTAATGTCTATAACGTCTTTTATTTCGCATATTTGGACAAGTTTTCTTTTTATTTCTCTTTTTTCAACGATTTTTTTCATGTGAAGAATTAAGTCTAAAGGTTGGAGGGCTACGGCTGGTATTTTATGGTGTATTACCCATCTTATTATCACGTTTTCTGGTGTTTCTCCGTGGCATGTTTGAAGACCTTTTAATCCTGCTGATAAAGCGTGAAACATAGCTCTTGCATCTTCTGGATATAATATTTCTCCAAGATATACCCAGTCAGGGCTGCGATGCAAAAGCTTTGCTATCTCTCTACTCTTTTCATTATAGATCTCATTTCCATTTTTTTCCTCTAGATCTTGTTTTCCACATTTTAAACGTAGTTGATGAAATCCATACTCTGTTTGTGGTATACTTTCAATGGCGTCTTCTATGACTATTTTTCTCCAGATATGCGGGGTTAAAAGATCTAAAGCGTTTATCATTGTCGTTTTTCCAGCTCCCGGTTCCCCTATAACCGTTATGTTACATCGATTAATAAGGCAGTAATATATGTATGCCGCAGCTTCTAATGTACATGTTTTATTTGCTATTAACTCTGGAAGTGTATAAGGTTTTTTTCTTAACTTTCTTATATCTATATGGAATCCATCAATGGCAAGAGGTGGGGCGTCTATTGTTACACGGGCATGAAAATTCTTTGTGACAAGCTCTCCTTTTATTGAAGGATTTGTATATTTTAGCACTAAATCGTTCTCTATCCTTATCCTTGTCACTATTTTCTCTATCTCCCCCCTTGTTAAATATGTCTTGGTTTTGCACCTCCCCCATTTTAAATGATCTATATATATCGGCGTTTTAGGATTATCCAGGTATATCTCGTTTACCCACCTGTCCATAAGTAGGGGTGTTAACTCTGCCATACCAATAACTTGATAGGCGGTTAGAAGCAATATTTCTTCTAAATCCTCATCTCTAAAAATATATGGTCTTTTATAAGTTAATTTTTTCCATAAGATAGTTGCTTCTTTTTTTATTATTTCGAGAAGTTCATTTAATTTGTATATTCTATCCTGTAGCTTAGTGGTTGTAACTACTGTTTTAGCGATTTTTTTCATTATTTTAGCAGTTTCCTCACATATTAAGGGCGTTGCTTGATATGTTGCCTCTGGATAAGTATCAAAGATCTTTATGAAAAAAATTCCAACTCTATAATCGTCTATGATTAACTCTTCACAACTTTTCTCTTCAATTTTTACCGTTTCATTTTTTGTATACATGTGCTTTTAACACCTTTAGATAGTGTTCTCTTATACTATATTCTGCAACATCTGTTATCTCAGCAAGAAGCCTTTGGGTTAATATGGCTCCTGCTTGATGGATTTTAGAAATGTATTTATCTGCTGCATAAACAGCCGCTGCGGCCATTATATAGGGGTCCCTTCCTCCCCTTTTTTGAGCTGGTGTTTTTTCTAAAATCTTTTTACAAACGCTCAAAAGTGCTTGTTTATATTCCAAAGTATCTATTTTTTTCTTTTCAACCTGATTTTGCACCTTTTTTGAAGCTAATGTTGAATCGATGATCCTGTCGATATAATCTTCGCTCTTTCTTGCTTTGATCTTTATAATTTTTGTAATTTCTGGATAAAGTCTCAATTCTGTTAAATCTGATCCCTTAATGTTGTAGCCTGCTTTTTTGAAACATCTAAGGATCTCTACTAAACGAATAGGTATTATTTTAGGGTCTTCTTTAACCGCTGCTAATATACAAAATGCCGCGATCTTTACTGAATTTCTTCTTCTTTTTTTCTCTTTATCATTTTTTCTTATAATTTTTGAAATTTTTTTATAGTAGTATCCTGCCCTGTTTCTTACGTTTTTTGGAAGATTTAAAAGGGCAGAAATCCTGTTTATCAAGCATAAAGCGTGAAAATTTCTCTCTCTTTCACCAAATCTTCCGACTCTTTGATGTATTATCCTTAACCTTTTAAACTTATTTTGTTTTTTTTCTGAAAGAATTCGACCTCGAAAATCTCTAAATCTATTTGTTTTATAACGGTCTATATCTGTGCCTAAACCATCGGCTAAATATGCTCTTGCTCCTGGAAATGTATAATAGTTTCCTTGTCTGTTTTCTGATTCTATACAATATGTAGGATCGCTTATAATCCTAGAAACTTCGAGACCGCACGCCACACAAACAATATTATACTCTGTTGTAACTAGAAATCCTGAACACTCAGGACAAACATTTTGATTGAAGTATATTGATCTCATAAATCATCAATTTAAACAAAAAGCAAAAAACCAATAAAGTAATTTTTAAAAATAATAAACCTCTTTATATCCTTCTCTTTTTCAATAAATTAGAACATATTTCGCGTATGTAGGAAACAATAACCCTACAATGAGGGAGATAAACGTAACTATTCTTCTTCTTCTTCTTCTTCTTCAACTTCAAGATTAAAAAATTGGATTTATATCGGATTTCAGAGTTTTTTCATCAATATAGCTTTTTCAAGCGTTTTTTTTCAAAATCTTTTTAAAGTTTTTTTGAATGGTCTTTAAGGTTTTTGAGAAAATTTTAAGGAAAATATACACTATTTTAAATAGTAAAAGTTAAGAATAGAAAGTGTATGATTAAAATCCTTTAAAGGATGGTAGGGTTTTTCTATGGCCAATGTTCGTGCGAGAGAGTTTTATAAAGCACTTGCTTTTTTGCTCGGTAAATATGTTAAAGTTATAACAGTTAATGGCAAATCATTTTTAGGATTTTTAAAAGGTTATCACCCTGATTCCCTAAGCGTTTGTTTAGACGATGCTAAAGATAATGAGGGGAATGTGCTTCCACGGGTAGTCCTTAGTGGTAAAATAGTAGCTGAAATAGTTTTAAGCGAAAAACCTTTTGACCTCAAAGGTTTAGCTCAAGAACTTGAAAAAATGTTTCCTTTAGGCGAAGTTAAATTTTATGAGGATCCAGGATTAATAACGGTACTTGGCCGGGTGAAAGTTACTTCTCAAGGCGTTGAAGGGACAGGACCAACTGCGGATAGAATTCGTCAGGCTTTTGAGCGTTTTGTTGAAATGTCTAAAAAAGAAGAAACTTAAATATACATCCCTCGTGACCCTTCTTCTAATTCTTGTATCTTATACTGTTTTAAAGACGTTTCTATTTCCTGTTCTATTTTTTCAGCTTCCTCAACTAGCTCTGTAGTATTTACTTTAAGCCCAAAAAGCCTATTTATTGTTTCTATAACTGCGGCAGCCGCCTTTGGATCTGGTCTGTATCTTTCTGCAAAGGCTAAAATGGCTGCGGCTGGGAATTTGTAAATCTCTGAAAATCCAAGCATTAAAGCTAGAGGACCTGCTACAAAAAGCCAATCATTCAAATAAGGTAGCTTCAGGTCTCCTTTATTGTTCTTAAATGTCTCGGTTAAAACGCAACAGACCTCTTCTAACGATCTTTTTAACTGGTTATCAACCCCTCCAATTAGAACTGCTTGCTCTATTTTACTCATAATTGCCCATTTAACTAAACCTTTCATAAAAGAGGTCATGTTTCTTCTGTAAGGTTGTATGTGTGGTAAAACTATGATGAACTTATCCTTTTTATAAACCTCAAAGGGAAGAATAATTTTCCCATTTTCAACGGTTATAAACGGAGGTAAATTTTTCGTAAGTATAACCCCTATTCTTTTAGGCGAAAGAACTTTTACGATATGCCGCACAGCAATATAGCCAACTTGTCCCAACCCGTGAAAACCTGTTATGAGCGTGCATCTTTCTAAGGAGCCCTCTTCTATTAACTTAATTTTAACCACAATTTTTACCTCCAGTGTAAAACTATCTAAAAAAGAAACTTCTTCAAAAAACTTTCTCTTCTATAAAATAAAGCCCCTAGATTGCTTTAGTAAATGTTCTTTTTGAGGATTCTGCTTTTGGAAGTTTTTTAGGTCATGGTGTAAATCGTTATCCAAAATACAATTCTATTAACTCTTTGTAGCTTAGGGATAAAAAGTTTGGCTTTTATGGAATACTCAAAAAGAAGAAGATTTACTAATATGTTTGGCTCTCAAAAACGCTGAAGAACTACGTGAGAATCGTAGCAGTAGGCGCAAACAGCTGCTATGCGCTGTCGTAGACTTTATAAACGATGAAGGATTTTCTACCTTCAAAGGTCTACGATTTGAAGAAAGCACCCTCAAAGGATCAACCCCTCTAAAATGGCTCGTAGAGGCTTCTGGGGGCGTTTTCCAGCAGCGGGGGTGTCCGAGCCAGGCCAAAGGAGCAGGACTGAGGCACGTTAAACATCGTTTAGCGATCGAATCCTGTGGTGTAGAGTTGTAATAAAACCGCATAAACCTGCGTGGGTTCGAATCCCATCCCCCGCACCATTTTTTAAACTCTTAATCCGATTAGTCAAGGTCACTAATGGCGTCTAGTGCTTCATCAAAATTGTTTGAACTCCAATCTAGAATACCCAAAACCATTGAAGCAATTATTAAAAACATGAAAAGTGAAAGTCCTAATAGTATACCTTCCTCTAAAAGAGGTGAACCCCTTTTTCCTCTAATTTTTCTTTTAAACATTTTCTTTTCCCTTTCAATATTTTTTCATAATAAAATCACTTTGAAACATTTATATCCCCCCCTATCTTGTATCGGAATACGTCTTTGACTGTAAATCGAGGATGAATAATAAGTGTTCAAAATTATTTAGTTATTTCTTCATGATTTATGCTTAGAAATGAATAAAGTTTGGTGCCGCGGGGGGGATTTTCGCTTTTTAGTTAGTTCTTGCTTCGAACCCCCGTCAGAAGGTCGAGAGCCTCCTATGCTTGACTTAACCCGAAATCGTCTGGCTACACTACCGCGGCAACATTAACGTTTGAATTAAGTATGTATTAAACGTTAAAGATTAGCATTACTTTTCTAGTATTTTTCACCTTTTATATTTCTTTGAGATATTTTAAACTCTTATCGAACTCTAGTATTTTTACAATCTAAAATCAACATTTTTTTAAAACGATCTGAGATTCCGCTTGAATTAATTTGGTATAGGCCCGGAGCGGGAATTGAAATCGCGTGGAGCATTTCCTATGTTCCATCCCGCGTCAAGGGATCCACAGTCCCTCAGGATACCACTACCCCATCCAGGCCATATAGTAACAATCTTTTCCTTTTTCCCTCAATTAAACCTCGCAAATTTGTCTATATTTCCATTAGAATTATTTATCCTAAGGTATTTTTTATAAATTTTTTCGCTATTAAAGTTCACCTAATGGTTATTTTTTCTAATTTTGTGACTTCTTTTTATTTTGTGTGAGAATATATCTTATTGTTCTTCTTGCGCAAGGCAAGTATTCATGGGGTATCTTAAGATTTTTAAATAATAGTTTTAACCCTATTTCTTCGTCTTTTTCAAATCCCCTCCTAATCTTTTCGATTAGTGAAGTTTTTGCTTTTTTAATGATCGTATATACCCAATTTTTCACATATTTACATTCTTTTTCGGGAACGGTGCAATAGTTACACTCTTCCTCGACATTGAGAGATAAAATTTTTTCCAATTCCTGCGCCTGATCTATCAGCGTTTTTTTTTCTTTTAAAAATTTCATAATCGCCCTAAAAAAGCAAGGTAAACTTCGCAACTTTATATTCATAAATGTACAAAATCTTTCAACCTCTCCTTTTTTAAGCATTTCAATTGATTCCATTATCCTTTTTTCGTCCATTTTTTCTAGTTTTTCTTCAACATATTTTTTAACGTTATTACAAGCCCCTTCAGGATAGGTACAATAAAAACACCATTCTCCCTCCACTTTATTTCTTATACTTGAAAAATCATTTTTTTCATCATTGATCCTAATTATACAACTATTAAAAAGTTCTTCTAAACCCGAAAATTCGCTAAGAAATCTTTTTCTGCCCTTTGGTATTCCCCGCCTTAAAATAATCCTGCCAAAATTCTCAAGCAGTCCCTTCACTCCCAAAAAACCACTTATAACCTCTAAACCGTTACTTTTTTTCCCCCATAAATCTTTTATTAAAAATTTCAAAGAGTTCCTAGATCTTAAAAATAAATAGGAAGAATAATGTTTCCCCTCCACATTCAATATAAAACTTAGATCCAATCCCTTAAAAGCCATTATCCTTTCTATTTCTTCCGCAAAAGACTCACTAAAACTCTTTTCATTAAAATAACTACATCCTATGTAATATCCCCCATCTTTTGCTTTTATGTATAAACTTTTATCAGAATCCTTCTCCCAACTTGTTATCTCTTCAGGAATACTTTCTTGGATCTCCCTCAAAAAACCTTCAGGATCAACAACCTTAACATCAAACATAACCCCCCAATTCTCCCCGATCTTTTCCTTTATTTTTTTAAAGGTCTCTTCAAAAACCCTTATATCTCCTTCTAAATCCCCTATCAAATTTTTACGTTCATAAATAAAAATTCGAACACCTTTTCCCCTCCTAAACTCTAAAGAACAGTCTTTAACAAAAGAACTCAACAAAGGAAACAATTCTCCCTCCAGATTAATATGCCCCTCCTCTCTAAAAGAAGACCAAATGCCCTTCTCCTTGTTACAACTAATCTCCAAAACCCCTAAAAATAAATTAACCCTCTCCCCAAAAAAGACAACACAATCTCCCGACGTTTTCCCACTCTTCACACTAAAAACATCCTTACCCCGGAATATACTTCTAAAAAACATGTTTAACATTTCCCCTTTAAAAATAACTTTCAATTCAAACTTAAATTACTTAAAACCATATTTAACCGCCTACCTCTTTCAAACCATTACAACATACCTCCTTTTAGAAAATTAAAAGATTAGAAATTTCCTACAAACTTCACAAAACGAAAACCTTAAAAATAGACATGATTATAGAAAAACCTCACCAAAATAACCTAAAAACTAAACAAGAATATAATAGCGTAAGATTTATTATACTGATATGAGATCAATAAAAATGCGGAAAAACAAAATCCTACAACCTACTAAATTATAAAAAATATTAAGAAACCACTAAAATGCAAAGATTTTCTCTCGATGCAAATCAAGAGGATTCTACCTCTTGGTTGAAGGATCCAGCAAATTAGGCCAAAACTAAACCAAATTTACCGATCATTTTGACCTAAAGCGATGAAGATCATGCATAGGCCTCATAAACCAAAAAACGGCGATAGCTGAGATACTATTATAGGCTCGACACGCCTACGCCGTCCGGTGGATAGCTTGGCTCGAGCGCCGAAGAAGGGCGTGGCAAGCTGCGAAAAGCCCCGGCTAGATGCACGCAGTCTATGAACCGGGGATACCCGAATGAGACCTCTCACTAAGAGCTAATAACTCTTAGTGCTTCCAAAAGGAAGCGGAAACCCCCCGAACGGAAACATCCTAGTAGGAGGAGGAAAAGAAACCGAAAGGGATGCCGTGAGTAAAGGCGATTGAAAACGGCACAGGGCAAACCGAACCTTTCCAGGAAACTGGAAAGGGATGTGGAGTTGCGGTCTGTCCAACAAATTAGCCCTCCAAGGGAAGTCGAACTCGCATGGAAAGGCGGGCCGAAGAGGGTGATAGTCCCGTAGATATGCCGAAGAGGGTTAAAGGGCAGAACCAGAGTACCGTGGGCTGGATACCCCGCAGGAAGCTGGGAGCCACTAACTTCCAACCCTAAATACGTCTCGAGTCCGATAGCGCACTAGTACCGTGAGGGAAAGCTGAAAAGTACCCCGGAAGGGGGGTGAAAAGTGCTTGAAACCGGGCGGTTATAAACGTGCGCGGCCCAAAAGGACAGAACCTTCCCGAAGGAAACCTTGGCGACAAGGAAGTACGAAGGAAGGGGACCAGGGTTGCGCGCTCCGTCTAGAAACACGGGCCAGGGAGTTCACTGCTGTGGCGAGCTTAAAGGCTAAAACCTGAAAGCATAGGGAAACCGAGAAGCCCGCAACCCGAAAGGGTGAGGGGCGAGGTCTGAAAGGGCCTGAAGTCACGGCAGTGATACCAGAAACCGAGCGATCTTGCCCTGGGCAAGACGAAGCCAGTGGAAACACCGGTGGAGGTCTGAAGGGGTTCTGACGTGCAATTCGCTCCCCTGACCTGGGGTAAGTGGCAAAAGACCAATCTAGCTCGGTGATAGCTGGTTCCCTCCGAAGTATACCTCAGTATAGCCTGGCCGGAGATAGCTGACGGGGTAGAGCACTGATCGGGGAGTTCGGTGGGTAAAACCATTGTCTCTCTTTTCAAACTCCGAACCCGTTAGCATCTAAGAAGGCCGGAGACGGGCGCCTCGGGGTAAGCTCGAGGGCCGAGACGGGAACAACCGAGGCCGAGGTTAAGGTCCCTAAGTACCGGTTAAGTGTCAACCCGAAAGGCGTCCGTGGGCGAAAACAGCGGGAAGGTAGGCTTAGAAGCAGCCATCCTCTAAGAAGTGCGTAACAGCTTACCTGCCGAGCTCACGGGCCCTGAAGATGGACGGGGCTAAGCCGGTCACCGATACCTCGGGGCACGCCTAATTGGCGTGATCTGGTAGGAGGGCGTTCTGTCTGGGCAGAAGCTGGGTGGAAACTTCCAGTGGACCGGGCAGAACCGCAGATCCTGGCGGTAGTAGCAGCAGATCCGGGTGAGAATCCTGGACACCGGAGGGGCAAGGGTTCCTCGGCAACGTTCGTCAGCCGAGGGTTAGTCGATCCTAAGGCGACTCTTAACATGACGTCGTCGAAAGGGAAACAGGTTCATATTCCTGTACCGTGCAGGTACACTACGCGGTAACGCAAAGTCTATCTTCCAACGCTTCGGGGTAGGCTGAGCAGGGCCATCGCCCTGTTTAAGCGCATAAGCCCGGGGAGTACTGTAAAAGTGAGAACTGGGTAAAAACGTGAATAGCCCGCCAAAAGTGGTGGGTTCAACCGATCCCTGGAGCCAGAGAAAAGGAAGGTAGGAAGGATCCTGCGCGTTCGTACCCAGAACCAACACAGGTGCCCCTAGATGAGGAGTCTAAGGTGTGTCGGGACCAACTCAAGCGAGGGAAATCGGCAAATTGGCCCCGTAACTTCGGGATAAGGGGTGCCTGCGGTTTCGCAAAGGAACTGCAGGTCGCAGTGACCAGAGGGACCCGACTGTTTAATAAAAACACAGCTTCTCGCAAGTCCGAAAGGATGTGTACGGGAAGTGAATCCTGGCCAGTGGCGGTACGTTAAAGCCGGGTACAACTGGCTGAAGCGCCGCTAAACGCCGGGAGTAACTGTGACTCTCTTAAGGTAGCCAAATGCCTTGCCGGGTAAGTTCCGGCGTGCATGAACGGAACAACGAGGTCCCTACTGTCCCCGCTTGAGGCCCGGTGAACCCACAGACCAGCGAACAGTCTGGTCTCGCCCAGTGGGAAGAGAAGACCCCGTGGAGCTTTACTGCAGTCTGCTCCTGCGGTGCGGTCAGTGGCGCAGAGCGTAGGCGGGAGCCGTTAATCCTATCATCTCCGGGTGGTAGGGTAGGCGCCCATGGAACACCGCCTACCAGTGCCTGTATCGCTAACCTCGCCTCCAGGCGAGGGACAAGGGTTGATGGGCAGTTTGGCTGGGGCGGCACGCCCCTGAAAAGATATCGGGGGCGCCCTAAGGTCGGCTCACTCGGGTCAGAACTCCGAGGTAGAGTGTAAGGGCAAAAGCCGGCCTGACTGAACCCCGAAAAACAAGGGGTTCAGGTGTGAAAGCAGGGCCTAGCGATCCACTGTGTCTCCATTAGTGGGAGCTAGTGGTGTCGGAAAAGTTACCCCGGGGGTAACAGAGTTGTCGCGGCCGATAGTCCACATTGACGCCGCGGTTTGCTTCCTCGATGTCGGCTCTTCTCATCCTGGCGGTGCAGCAGCCGCCAAGGGTAGGGCTGTACGCCCGTTAAAGAGGAACGTGAGCTGGGTTTAGACCGTCGCGAGCCAGGTCGGACTCTATCTACTGGGCGTGTAGGTTGCCTGAGGAGAAGGTGTCTTTAGTACGAGAGGAACGGGACGCCGTGGCCTCTGGTTTACCGGTCATCCGGCAGGGTGCGCCGGGCAGCTACGCCATAAGGGGTAACCGCTGAAAGCATCTAAGCGGGAAACCCTCCCCGAAAAGAGGCAGCCATTCCTCAAGATACACGCTTTTACGTGCCTGAAGCTGGCGACAGCGTCAGGTTCTTGGGGACGAGGGCTCGGGTAATTGACCCGGTTGATGGGGTCGGTGTGTACGTGCCAAGTTTCGGCGAGGTACTCAGCATGCGACTCCCAACCGCTCGAGTGTGTCGAGCTTAAGTATCTTAGCCGCTAAAGTTTTCACGAAGTTTATGAGGCCTTTATAACTAAAATTTAGTTTTTTTAATTCTCGTCGTTTATGATTATTCCAATGGTTATTTCTTTTATTGGTGTTTTTTTGCCAAGTTTTTTTATTATATTTATCCAATTTTCTTTATCTAAGTCACCTTTTCCTTTTTTAATTTCTATTATTCTTTCTTCCGCTATTTCTGGTGCTATTATTTCTTTTTCTAGGCTCCATTTTCTTAAAAATTCTTGAATTGATTCTTTTAAGGGGCTTTCCTTATGTCCAAGCTTAATTTTTGCTTCACTATAGGTTTTTCCCCCACTATTTATCCATTCCTCTATCCATTCATCAGAAACAGTAACTTTTACCTTTATTTTATCAATTTTAACGGTTTCATTTATTTTTTGAAAAAATCGAAAAAGCTCCTTTTTACTTTCACTGTCTAACTTCTCTCTCCCCTTCTTAATTACTCGTTCTATATCCCCTATAACTAACCCTTTTTTTTCCCAATTCATTTTTAGATCCAAATGAGGTGAAAACATAACCTTTTTTACAATATCTTCTACTTTTTTCTGTCTGTCCCTATCAATCTCTTCTCTAAAAGTTATAATTAAATCATCAGAGATGTTTAAAACATCTTTAAAGCATGCCTTTATCTTCTCATCAAATAAAATCTCCTTTGTTTTGTCCATATAAATAAAATCTCCTTTGTTTTTATCCGTCTAAAAAATAACTAAAAGTATTTTAAAAAACCTTTTTATAAAAACGCTAATATAAAACCCCCTAAATTCAGGGGGGGATTAAGTATGTGGGGGTAAGCCTATCATTACAAACTGAAAAAGGGCAAAAATTAAAATATACCCTTTCTTTATATTAATTGATGGCTGGGAGTCCAAGGGTGACTTTCGGGACATGTATCGATCTGCATGTCTTGAGGAAGCTCCCTCCTCCCTAGGCAAGTGGCGTGGCGTAAGTCACCGGGTGAGAACCCGGCTCTAGGAGCAGAAACGAGACGTCTTCACGCCAAATGACGATGATATGGCGCTTATTAGTCTCTTACCGTTGAGGAAGCGTGAAGGAGCGTTGAAACGGCCTAACGCCGCGGAGCAAGCCTAAATAGGGCTCCAATGAATGTCTATGAGGGCCGGGTAAGGCGCTTAGTTGAATGTTGCTGAGCGGGATGTCTGCCGCCTTCAGGCGAAAGGCCCCGCGGAACAGAAGAGGGGCTACTCTGGATACCCAGCCATAAAATATAAGAGTTTATTGCTGTGGCGAAATTAAATAATTTTGGAAAAAGAAAAGATTTATGAACTCGGCTTAATTTTATTTTAAAGCGATTTAATTTTTGGAGGCTTCAATAATGACTAGACTAGATCCGCTTGCTGACGCGCTTAGCACTATCTACAATCATGAAGTTGTAGGTAAAAAAGAAGTTATCATTCGTCCAGCTTCGAAGTTAATAGCCGAAGTTTTAAGGGTTTTTCAAAGACAAGGTATTATAGGCGAGTTTGAATTTATTGATGACGGACGGGCAGGAGTTTTTAAAGTGCAACTTTTGGGGAGGATAAATAAATGTGGGGTAATAAAACCTCGATTCCCCGTAAAAAAAGACGTTTTTGAAAAGTATGAACAAAGATGGTTACCTGCAAGGAATTTTGGCTTTCTTATAGTAAGTACGTCTCAAGGAATATTGACCCATATAGAAGCCAAAGAAAAGGATATTGGAGGCATGCTCTTAGCTTACGTATATTAACACATGTAAATTTTAAAATCTTTAAAAATTAAAAAAATAAATTATGAGGGCTTGAAAATGCCGCGCATAGCAGTGATAGAACAAGTAGTAGAACTACCAGAAAACATAGAAGTCATAGTAGAGGGACAAAAAGTAATAGTAAACGGCCCAAGAGGCGAAGTTCAAAGGGATTTTTCAGACTCTCAGATCCAAATTTTAAAAGAGAATAACAAAATAACGGTTTTAGCTGGTCTTGTTAGAAAAAAAGAGAAAGCAAGAGTAGGCACGTATATTGCCCATATAAAAAACATGGTAAAAGGAGTAACAGAAGGATTTGAATACAGATTAAAAATAGTATACAGCCATTTCCCCCTTACCGTAGAACCTAAAGGAAAAGAAGTTCTAATTAAAAACTATATCGGTGAACGCGCACCTCGTATAGCAAAAGTTCAAGGAGAAAAAACAACAGTTAGAGTAGAAGGAGACGATGTAATAGTCGAAGGAATAAATAAAGAAGATGTGGCGCAAACAGCTGCAAACATCCAACAATGCACTAGGCTCCGAGGCAAACTCAGAAAAGATTTCAGAGTGTTCATGGACGGTGTCTACATATTCTCAAAAAAATAATAAAGCCCCTAAATTAACTTTTTAATAAATGACAAGGGGAGGCAAAAACTTCTGAAAAAGCAGCAGCAATTAGAGGAATACAAAATTTTGATTTATCGTATTTCCCAGTGTGATCCCAAAAAATGTACTGCTCTAAAATTAGTAAAACATAAGAAAGCAAAAATTATAACCAAAAAGAAAATCATCCCGAAAAAAGGAATCATATTAAATCCCTTTGCAGAAAAAGCCCTTTCACCAGAGGATCAAGAAAGAGCCCTAAAAAGCGGGATAATTGGAATAGATTGTTCCTGGAATGAAAGTAAAATCCTTCTAAATTTTCTAAAAAAAGAAAGCAGAGCCCTACCTTTCCTAATCGCGGTTAATCCGATAAATTACGGCAAACCTTTCAAACTAAGCACTGCGGAAGCAATAGCTGCTACACTCTTCATTTTAGGGGCAAAAAACCAAGCCAAAGACCTTCTATCCATATTCAAATGGGGACCAAATTTTCTAACACAAAATAAAGTTTTCCTTGAAACCTATTCAAAAACAAAAAACAGCAGAGAAATCGTCGAAAAACAACTAATTTTTTTAAAAGAATTCGGACTATTTAATAATGATGAAAAAGATGACCTAATCGGACAGAAAATAAAAAAACATAATTAAAAAAATTTAAAAAAAACTAAAAACTAAACAAGTTTTATAATATTTTTATCAATTAAGAAATTGGAAAAACTAATGACAGGGGCGAGTAGTCTAGTTCGGTTATGATGCCACCCTTACGAGACATCTTGCATACTAAGTTTGAAAACGCGTAAAGTGGAGGTCCCCGGTTCGAATCCGGGCTCGCCCATTATTTTTCTTTCGATTTTATTGGTAGAGAAAGAGGAATATATATCTAAAATGATAACAATACTATAAGATGAGTAAAGATGTCTAAAGATTTTTCTATGATGCCTCCTGTGAGGGTGATTCTTTTCACTAGTCCTACATGTGGGCCATGTGTTTCAGTAGATCGTATAATTAGGAAATTCTTGGGGCCTGGATTTGGGATTAGTACTCATTATAATAAGATTGATGTAGATGAAGAACGTGAGCTTGTAGAAAAATATGATATTAGACGGCTTCCCACGCTCTTAATCAACGATGAGAAAATAACGAGCGAACTAATTGATGAAATTACAATAGCAGAAAAACTGCAAACAAAACTTTTTGAAACTGTTATTGAGCGGGAAAAATTAAGAGAAATTCACAAAGAAAACTTGCTTATTCTCACCCAAAACACATTAGATTCAATGAATCAAGAACAAATAATACGGCCAAACATAGGCGATTATTGTCACATCGGCCTCCTACAACAAAACATACTTTCTATTTTGGCCTTAGATCCTTTAGCAGAACAGTTCATGTATATCCTCGGAAAAGATTTAGGCCTATTTGGCGCAGGTCACAGCCTCCTGACAACGGCTAACTCACAAATATACGAAAAACTGAGCCTAAGTGACCGTTTTAAAGAGATAATTAAAGGCTTCCAGAAAATATACTCTTCTGATTCTCCCTTTCCTCTTTTTATAGCTGAAACCACTGAAATAATCTCTATTGAGGATGAAACAGCGAAAATAAGAATATATGGTCTAGCTACCTCTGTCGGAGCCCCTGATATAGGCGAACATTTATGTCCTTTCATAGCCGGAGAAATAGCAGGTATCACGCAAGCGCTCCTCGGAAAAATAACTTTCGTAGAAGAAAACGCATGTTGGGGCACAGGGCATGAATACTGTGAATTTACAATCGATATCAGCGATGAAGCAGAAAACAAAAAATATGAACCATCTCCCCCAATCCCTGAACGACGAGACCTTTTCAGACTCCTTATAAAAACAGTTGCTGACCATTTTAATGCTTCTGTTCTAATGAAAAATGTGCAACGCCCAACTATAGGTGATTATGTCTACATGGGATTTTTACAACAACCAATAACTTCTGCAAAAATCATGGACGAATTCTGTGGAAGCATACTTTATTCAGCTGGAAGAGAACTTGGAAATTTTGGTCCTGGAAAAGAAATTCTTAGAAAAAGCATGAAAAAAAGAAACATAGAAAAACCACTAGACTTCGAAACAGGAATCCTTGTTCTCCACGACTATTTAACCCACCCAATAATGCACATATCCAGAGCACACGCATTCTGTGAAATAATCGAACTTTCCGAAGAAGAAGCCACCATAAAAATACATGACTGTGCATATGCCACGGGGGTACCGGGACTCGGAAAAACTTTCTGCGACTTCCAAGCAGGCTACATGGCAGGCAGGCTAGAAATCTTAACAAATATAGATACTACCCTAGTAACAGAAACCAAATGCCACGGAACAGGCGACCCTTACTGCGAATTTTTAATCCAAAAAGACTAAACCTATCATTTTTTCTAGTCATTGGAAACCCTTATTTTAACCCTTCTAACGCCATCGATTTTTTTAATAAAATCTGCAACAGATTTTGGCACCAACTCTTCCCAATTTCCTCCACCTATCATTTTTTTCCGAATTTCAGTAGCATTAAATTTCTCCCGCTTCCATAACGTGATATTTCTTACTTCAAACCCTCCATCTTCAAAAAGAAGCTTTACAAAAGAATTTCCAGTAAATACGACCTCAAAAGAAGGAGAACGTGATTTAACATGGGAAACCCATAAGCTATGACTTTGAACATCACTAATCGGAATAACAAACAAACGGTCACAAGAGATCCCCTCCTCAAAAGCAGCTAATTTTATCATCTCCACACGCTCTCCCGCAGTAAACGGATTATCTACGGTATAACTAAATTGAGCACTTCCTATAATAATAACTAACTCTTCAACAAAGGATAAAGTTGACTTTATAGCGTGCATATGGCCAAAATGAACCGGTTGAAACCTACCAATAAACAACCCTCTTTTAAACTCCAACACGAAAAATACTCTCCTAAGCTACGATGTAATTTATGATAATGCCGACAATTACTGCAAAAGTTATACTACCTAAAGTTCCTGCTAAGTAGTATTCTGCGAGGTATCTTTCCTTTGAATAATCAAACCTTATGATGGATTTCGCTACAAATATCATAGGTACTGCTTCGGGTACCTTTAAATACATAAAGGTTAGTGTTAATGCTCTTTCAAACATAACGAGCCTACTAGGAATGTTTCATTTTTGAAATAAAAGTGGTTTGTTTTTAGCGGTTTTGTCGCGTTATAGTGTAGAGAACTGTCGTAAAGTTGGCGACACGG
The DNA here is from genome assembly GCA_016840425.1 of Candidatus Wukongarchaeum yapensis. Classification (GTDB taxonomy): domain Archaea; phylum Asgardarchaeota; class Wukongarchaeia; order Wukongarchaeales; family Wukongarchaeaceae; genus Wukongarchaeum; species Wukongarchaeum yapensis. The sequence continues at coordinate 3,561 of JAEOSI010000011.1, read as the reverse complement.
TATTAAGAATAGTTATGAGATTTCGCGTAACGCTTTGATTTATAGGCTGGACTTGTTGGGGTGGAAGCAACAAGAAATAGTAGACCGCTTGAAAGAGCTTGGAATCGCGGAAATAACAAGGGAGAGAGTAACACAAATTGTAAATAATGTTACCGAGGTTACAAAAGTTGCAAAATCTGATTTTTCAAGGGGTAAAAAAGTTGGAGAAATTGCCGAATACCGTGTTTTTAAAAAACCTAAGAGTTGGTGACCTTTCTCTCGGTTTTAAGCCGTTGTTTGTCGATAACTTTCCAACTTTTTATTTTTTAGAACGTTTTATTTTTCATACGAACTTATTTTCTAAGCCATATTTAAATAAAAAATTAGAAAGTGGTTTAATAGGGGGTTTGGTCTAGGATATCCCTTTTATTTGTTTACCGCAATTTGGGCAGAAACGATCATCTACGCCGATTCTTCTGCCGCAATTTGGGCAGAATTGATCCCCTCTTTCATACCCTTCTCTTAAGGTTCCTGTCTGCATTTTTACCTTCCCTTTTCTGGTTTGCTTGTTTCCCATAACCACACACCAACACCGAATATAACTGTCCAGAAAATGATGTATGCCAGAGGGTTTTCCATGAGGGAATCAAATAGCAGTCCCCAGAACGGCATGATTTCGCCGAATAACATCATGATTCCGCCGATTAGGTCTTCCATGAGGGAAGCAAATAGCAGCCCCCAGAACAGCATGATTCCGCCGAATAACATCATGATTCCGCCGATTACACGTTTTATCGTGTTTTTCCCTCCTTGTTCTTACAGGCAGCGTGTCGTCGTCTACCGGGGTTGCTTGAACTTTGTTTTGTTGGAGTGGAACCGTTATGAGAATTGGTAAGAATAAAAGGGGACAAAGCGCATAGATTAATGGTTTTCACTTCATACCTTCTATTTTAATGTTTAAAATTTGTTGATGCTAATGCACTTTATAAAGTTTATTTGAAAGCAAACTTTCCAAAGAACTAACACTTGAACAGAGGAATCTTTTAGAAAAAATAAGAAGCGATGGCGAAGTGCTGAGTGTTCAAATAGATAAAATAATGGATGTAAAGAAGGAAAGTTAAGCTTTTTATCACGATCTTTTTTCCCCTACAAAAATTAATAGAAAAAGGAGTAGATTATTGTTTTAAACCGTTTTTTAGTCCCGCGATAATGTTTTCTAAATCGCTAATAAACTCTTTTTTAACCTTTCTAGAGGACGTTTCATAAAATTGTTTTTTCAAATCTCCTAGTAGGTTCTCTAATTTTGGTAATATGTTTATGCTTAGTAGTTTTGCTTTTTCCATACCGTAGAGCGTTCTTTCAAGTTTGTCTGCGTTTTTTTCTAGGATATATCTTATTGCTGGTTGACTTACTCCTAGTTTTCGCGCTATTTCGGTTTGGTTTTTCTCCTCATTCCATAACTTGATAACTTTCTCCCCCTCGTGAGAAGCTATTATTTCTAGCAGTTTTGGGAGACCATAAACAGGGTTTTCTGCCCATTTACGAAAGAGAGCAAAAAATTGCTTATTTTGATCTTCTGAAGGTAGACGCGCATAAGTGTTAAAGAAGACTCTCTCATCCTTTTTCGAAACATTATTTCTATCTTCAGACAAGCATCTTCTGCCTCCCTACTAGAAACTTATTAATCCTTCTCAAGACGTGGAATGCCTATCATTTCGACCTCTTTAGGCTCCTCCTCGGAAGCGGAAATAGCTTGTCTATTCTTAAGCCACAATTGCAGTCTTTCGATCACTTCTTTCTTGGCTTCACTTAGCGGAACCGTTCTCTTCAAGGCGTCAAGAATATCCTCTGTTGTTGGTTCTCGTTTTCCTTCGTTGAACGCTTTGTAAAGAGCCTCTCGAACAACCTGCTCGATCTCTGCTCCGACAAATTTCTCAGACGCCCTTACAAGCTTCTTGATATCAAATTTCTCGGGATCTCTTCTAACTCTTCTAAGGTGCACTTCAAAGATCTCTATCCGTTCTTTCTCTATAGGCAGATCGAGGAAGAACACTTCGTCAAAACGTCCCTTTCTAAGGAGTTCTGGAGGAATCTTTTCGACGTCATTAGCAGTTGCTACAACAAATACAGGACGAAGTTTCTCTTGCATCCAAGTGAGTAAAGAGGCAAAAACTCTTGCAGAAGTACCAGCATCCAAGCCTTCCGTTTGCACTCCCTTCTCAATCTCATCGATCCAAAGAACGCAAGGAGCAATTGCTTCTGCCATTTGAAGCGCCCTTCGAATATTTTCTTCAGACTGCCCTGCCAAACTTCCAAAGACAGCCCCAAGATCCAGTCGGAGAAGGGGTAGACCCCAAGAGCCAGCAATAAATTTTGCCGCTAGGGATTTTCCAGTTCCTGGAATGCCGATGAGGGCTACTCCTCCAGGCAAAGGAAGACCATATTCTTCAGCCTCCTTCGTAAAAGCTTGTTTTCTACGTTCCAGCCATTCTTTTAAGATTTTCAGTCCACCTAGATCAGTAGGACATTCTTGGGGAGAAAAGAACTCCATTGCCCCAGAACCTCGGACAATATCGCGCTTCCCTTGGGTCACGATCAGCACCCATTTAGAGGGGTCTTTTGGGCTTGCAATTATCGCCATTGAAAATAAACGACTCGCCTGATTTAACGAGAGCCCCAGTGCCGCTCGAGCAGTAGCATCCATCTCTGAATCTGACACTTCTACTTCACTTGCAACCCGCGTAATTTCGCCGATAAGTTCCCTTAATCCTGGAGGTTTGGCCTCCATTGTATGAACAATGTCTCGCAACTCTTGGGGAAGTTCTAACGAATGAGAGATGAAAATCACAGAGGCCCTGCCAGCTCGAAGCCGTTCGGACATATATTTTAAGCGCCTAACAAACACAATTGGAGATTGATAGGTATTTATAACATGGAAGTCTGGGAAAATGAAGATTGATTCAGAATCCCTGTTTTCCAAAACCGAATCTAAGGCTTCTTCCAACGATTCACCTCTTAGATCTTTGTTGAATTCTTGGCGTTGAGTAGTACTGGTAGTCCACTCGGAGATCGATGTCCATAGTCTTACTATGTCATAAACGTAAGCTTTACGATTCCTTTTTGCGACTACATTTGTAATAATTTCTAGAACTCTTCTTTCCTCTGTGGTTTTTAACCAGATTAGCGGGTATCTGGCTTTGATAGCGTTAGTCAGATCCCGCTCTAACTGCTTCGTATCGTCATTTTGCTGAATCGTTTTTCTCATATCCTCCAAGGAAGCTCTAACTGCTTCGTATCGTCATTTTGCTGAATCGTTTTTCTCATATCCTCCAAGGAAGATTTCCGGGTTGGTTCCAGATATGATTAATTTTGTTTTTAGTTGTTTTTACTATGTAGTGTTTTTGTAGATTTTTTGGATTAAAAATGAGTTTGGATTAAAAATGAGATCGATTAGCTTGATTAAAATTATCTGTTTAATAGTTTTCTTATAAATTCTCCTAATAAAGTAATTGTGTTAGCCTCTGGATATGATTCAATATCGTATCATATTTTTCTTTCAGTTTCTCTACTTCGCTTTTATCG
>JAEOSI010000125.1 GCA_016840425.1 Candidatus Wukongarchaeum yapensis | reverse complement strand
GTAGAACCAAACTCATAGAAGGAAAAAATCCCAGATGCTAACCTCTCATCCGCTAAGCTTAGTTCGCCTATCTTTAAACAATTTAACTTAAAAACCCAGATATCTTTTATTTTTTAGGAAAAAGATGTGAGATGTGTGGATGGTTATCATGCCCAGAAAAGCTTTAATCGTTGTGGACATGCTTAACGATTTTATTAGGGAAGATGGCGCTCTTTACTGTGGTAAAAGAGCCCAAGAAATCATCCCATTTATAAAAGAAAAAATCTACGAGTTTCGCCGAGAAAAAAGCCCAATAATTTTCCTCCAAGACAGTCATGACCCCGATGATCCCGAGTTTGAACTCTTTGGAAAACACTGTGTTACAGGATCTGAAGGAGCAAAAATCATAGAAGAACTAGAGGTAAAGAATGAAGACTATATCGTGCCAAAAAAAACATATGACGGGTATTACAATTCAGATCTTGGAAAAATATTAAAAGAAAACCAAATAGAAGAAGTTCACCTAGTAGGCGTTTGCACAAGCATATGCGTAATGGAAACCTCAAGCTCCCTCGCAAAAAGAGGCTATAAACTAGTCATATACAAAAATGGAGTAGCAGACTTCGACCCCGAAGCCCACGATTTTGCATTAAAACATATGGAAAAAATTTACGGCGCAGAAATAGCATAACGACGTCCCACGTAATTACGTCTACTTTCTACCTTTTCTATAATTATGTATTCTTGTTTTATCATAATCTAATTTTTTATAAATATTTAAAGGGAAGAGAAAGCTATGGAAGGTCCCCTCGTTAAGATAATTGCAGAGACACTTACGGAATTAAAAGGGAAAAGAGTCATCTCAACTTCAGGTACCGCAAAAATAGAAAAGGAAATTATTGAAGGAAAGGAGATTAAAGACATTTTTAATAGGGGTAAGAATTTATTCATAAAATTTCCATCACTTTCGATAAAATTACATTTTCTTATGGCTGGAAGTTATAGGTTAAATGAAGAAAAAGAAGGAGCAATACCTAAACTTTCCCTAATTTTTAATAAAGGAATATTCAACTTTTACGGTGGTATTGTAAAGATCATTAACAATAATGAGATGGAAAAAGTATATGACGAAGAAGTTGACGTAAATTCAGAAAAATGGAACTCTGAAAAAGTTTTAAGACTTACCTTACAAAAGAAGAACAAACTTATATGCGACGTTCTCCTTGATCAAAACATTTTTGCAGGGGTTGGAAATATAATAAAAAACGAAGTCCTTTATATGGTAAAAATCCACCCTTTAAGCATTGTAGAAAAAATACCTGAAGAAAAATTAAAAGAACTCATTTTTAAAACCAGAGAATTTTCCATTCTCTTTTATAAAGCAATAAAGAACGGAGAAAAGTTTGGAACTTACTTTAAAATATATGGAAAAAACCAATGCCCCCATTGTAAAGAAAAGGTCATGAAAGAAAAAACCGGAAAAACAAAAAGAATAAGCTTTTTCTGCCCCTCAACCCAGTTTTTATACGCATAATAAATCCTTAACGCTCATACAACCGTGAAGAAAACCAGGATAAAACCTTTGTAGTTCAAAGTTGCTTTTGAAAAGCTTTAAAATAGGACTAAACATTTAGTTATAAAATTAGATTTGGAGGGTTAAAATGGCAGGTGGGATCGGATTTAGAGTAGAAGATCCTAGTTTGCTTGATGGGGCGTTAAAAGCCGCGTTTGAGTCAGATATGCCAGCTATAATCGACGTTGTAGTGGATCCTGAATTATTAGCACCAGCAACAAAAAAGGTTTAAAGCATTAGACGTTATATAAACCAATCATTTATTTTTCGTCTTTTTACATATTAAACGAGAAATATTATCAAATTTTTCTCTCACACTTTTACTTTTTTCAGGAATAAAATTTGATTGCCTATTTTACCATTGCATATGTATTTTTTGCTATTTTGCTCTCTTTTGAATGATCTACTAGGGGGCGAGGATATTTTTTATCTTTTAAAAGCTTTTGATTGTACAATTTATGGATCAATTTAGGAGGAACATCTTTCAATTCTGGTATCCATTTTTTTATATATTCACATTCTGGATCATGCTTTTTTTGTTGCAACCACGGATTAAATATTCTAAAGTAAGGCTGAGCATCACATCCTGTAGAAGCAACCCACTGCCAATTACCATTATTAACAGAAGGATCATAATCAACAAGCTTTTGCACAAAATATTTTTCTCCCCACCGCCAATCAATATGCAAATCTTTCACTAAAAAAGAAGCTACAATCATTCTTAACCGATTATTCATATAACCTGTAGTATTTAATTCTCTCATTCCCGCGTCAACAATTGGAAACCCTGTCCTTCCCTCACACCATGCTTTGAATTTTTCCAAATCATTACTCCATTTTATTTTATCATATTTCTGATAAAACGATTTCCCAAAAACATGCGGAAAATGATAAGCTACATAAGTGAAGAAATCACGCCAATACAGTTGTCTTATTAAAGGATGATCAACCCCTAACTTATCTTTTATAGCAAAGTACACCTCCCTTATCGAGCATGTTCCAAATTTATTATGTGCTGCCAATCCCGTCGTCGCTCTTTTTGCAGGGTAATCACTATCAAGTTCATAATTAGCATATTTTTCTAAATTCTCAAGAATTTTCAAGCAATTAGACCTCCCCCCACGAACATAAATACTTTCATTCAACTTCCCTAAAACACGAGAATAGATGTTTTTCTGCTCAAACTCTATTGATTCTTTGAAAAAATCTTTATAACCGTTTTTTTGAGGCTCTCTGACCTTCTTTCTGATCGATTTTCTAAAAAAAGCGGAAAAAACCTTGTAAGGCTTTCCATCCCCTTTTAATATAGTTTCTGGTTCATTAAGAAGAGCATCACCATACTGGTAAAATTCAAGATTGTTTTTCCTGCAAACATCTTTAATAGCAGAATCCCTTTTTATGCTGAAAGGAGTATAATCCCTGTTAATGTATAGAGCATCAATATTTTCTTTATTTGTTATTTGTTTAACAATATTTTCTGATTCTCCATAAAGCAAGTATAATCTTCCATTTTTTTGTTTTAGCTGCTGTTCCAAATCTTTTAGGGACTCTATCATGAACTGCAGAGCATTATCGCTTTTATATTCATTATTTTTTACTTGTCTAGGATCAAAAATAAAGCAAGGAATAACATATTTTGATGATTCTAAAGCTTTAATAAGTCCCGTATTATCCTCAAGTCGCAGATCCCTTCTAAATATAAACAAGGACTTATTTTGTTTTTCTCTCATAATATTTTCATCTCTTTTAATAATTTTATTGCTTTTAATGCGCTTTTCTCTTTATCTTTTATTTCAAGCATGATATCAAACTCTAACCCTTTTGTCTCGTCTATGAAATTTTTGAACAAGGAAAGATCGATTGTTGTCGCATGTTTTCCTCTTCTTTCGCCTTCTTTTTGGCTGCTGTAATCTACCATAAGTGATCCATCTTTATCTTTCCATGCTGTCTGAGCCTTCATAATAGCATCTCTAACAGATTCTTCACTGTTCAAGCATTCATGATGAAAACTATCAAAAACAACAGGAATTCCCGTAAGTTGATTGATGTATAAGCAATCTTTCAAGCTAAATAAACGATCATCATTCTCTATGACAAGTCTTTTCTTTATAGATTCGCTTAATGATTCATACCTTTCAACAAATCTTTCAATCGCTTTCGGCTTATCACCGTAAACTCCTCCCACATGAATTTGAATTTTTGAAGTAATGTCCAGCCCCATAGCATCCAAAACTTTGCAATGATAATCTAGTTCATTGATGCTTCTTTGAACCACTTTCTCTTTAATAGAATTAATCAAGATAAATTGGTCAGGATGCATAGATATCCTGATATCTTTTTTCTTGATGTATTCTCCTATTTCTTTGAACTGTAACTTATAATGATTCATCCAATCAAACTTGCAAACAGGATGAGAAGCAAAAGGAACTAAGTCAGAACTAATCCTAAAAAACAACAAATCATTCTCTACATTATATCTCAAAATCTTAGCAAGGCATTCAAGATTGTTTTTAACGGTTTTAATCAATCGCTCCTCAGAATAAGAAGCCAACTTAAAAGTCGAATTAGCAGTGCAACCAATACTTCTATTAATACAAGGATAACCTACTTTCATTTTAAACCATCATAATTGCTCTCAGTATATTAAACCAAATCGTTAAAACTACGGATGCTTGTTCTCACCCCAAATAATTAGAAAAAGAAGAGAAAAAAAAGAAGAGAACATGTACTAAGTTATTGTACTGATGTTCCGCAGTTTGGACAGAATACTGAGTCTGGTGGAAGTTGTGCGCCGCATTGTGGACACGCTGTTGGAGCCGCTTCGGTTTCAATGGGAGGGGCTTCCGCGTATCTTGGCATCGCGATGGCGTTCATCATATTTTCGATGTATTTTCTTGGTCCCTTCATCGTGTAGATATAATAGCCGATGAAGCCGATGCCGAATGTTACTATCCCAACTATGGCCCATATGATTTTGTAGTAGGTTCTTGCGTTACATTCGTATTCTACCCTTGTACCCTTGCCTTGGGTTGTAAGTTTTAAGGTTCCTGTTTTTGTGCTGTTGGTTGGTGTTGCAGCGAAGAATGACCCGTGAGTAAAATCGATTCTTTCCAAACTCCTTGACTCAATGGTTGCTGTAGAAGCTCCAAGCATGTCTATTAATCTGTCATTTGTCTCTTGAATCGGTTTATTTACATAGATGTTTCCCATAACCATCTTCAAATCACCCCGCGCTCTATCCAAGCCCTTTTTTCACCCTATGTTAAATACATAGAATAATGATTAAAAATCTTAGTATTTTGAAAATTGTGAATTAGCTGATTAAGTGATCTTATATCATCTAAAGCAATTTTTAAAAAAAGGTAAAGGGTATGCTCCCTCTCCTAGACTGCCGGAGTTTCTTTTTTTCTTAATTTTTAGGTGGGGGGGAAGGAGGTTCGTTCTTTTATCTCATGTTTTATTCTTCTTCTTCTTCTTCGCTTTCAGCAGTTTTTGCTCCTGGTGTTGGTAATCTTCTTGCTGGGAAGCTCTTTCTTAAAGGTGTTTTACCATAGAGATCTTTTCCAAGAAGTATGGGGCGCATGTCGGGGTGGTTCCTGAACTCTACACCAAACATCTCTGCAGTTTCTCTTTCATGCCAGTTAAACACCCGTATGATATCGCTCACTGTCTCGATTGACGGATTAGGTCCCGAAAGTTTTGTTCTAAGCAAGATAAGAAGATGCTTCAAGTGAGACCATATGAAATATACAAGTTCGTAATTATCTTCTAATCTGTCAATACCGGCAATAATCTCGCCATGCATCTCCGGCATAACCTCTTTCAAACCCTGTATGGCCTTCCTAATATCCTCAGGTTTGACCTCAATGGAGAGCTCTGTCCAGTCTCCTTCCTTGAGAGTCTTCTGTTCAATTATAATATCTTGTATGCTTTTTACAACATCAAGCGCGCTCATAATCACACTACTCCTGTTTTGATCTTTTCTTTTATTTCAAAAAATTGATTCTTTTTAACTTTTTTGTACGTTTTTCGTGGAATCTTTTTGTTATCCTTTTATTATTCGTCTTCAAATTGCGACCTTTGTTAGAAAGTTAGTGTTCTCCAAGTTTTCCAAGGATAAATGGGGCGGGACCCCGTCCTTTATACAAAAATTTGACCGTGTTTTTTCCAAGGTTTAGGCGCCTCTTTCCCTAAAACAATTTTAAGAGAAGAAAAAATAAAAGACCAGTCGGGAATAAATTAAATAACTTTGTTTTAAAAATATAACTAAGGACTTATACTGTCCTTTTCTTAGAAAATATTTTTTAAAAGTGTTGATTTAAAGGATTTATCTTTTTTTAGAATAGGTTTTTAAAATGGATTATACTATTATCACTTGGGTTACTTGGACAGGTGGAACACTTTGAGTAGAGGATTGCGGGTTGAAGAGCGTATTCCGGGCGTTGCATATGTTGTGAGACTTCGAAAGGATCAAAGCATTGGGTGGGTTGTAGAAATCGTTCTTAGAAATTCCGTGGAAAAACTAATACAGCTTGCATCCCTCGACTCCAACGTCCTATCAACAAGCCTAAAAAACGCCTTTAGAGAGCTTGAAGTATATTCCGTGACAGAGATCCAGATAGAAATGGCTGCCCACAATCTCCTAAACAAATTATCCCAACTTACCGCTCCTCCACAACCACAACCAAAACAGCAACCAGCTCCGGCTCCTACAACTGCCCCTGTACCCGTGGCACAGCCTCAACAAACTCCTCCAGCTACTGCCCCAGCTCCAAGCGCTACTCAACCTACTTATACTGTGCAGCAACCAGCGGTTGGAACTCAACAGGATATTCGAGATGTAGTTGTAAAACTTGTAGATAAAATAACAGAGTTGGCTGCAAGAGTTGCTAGTCTTGAAACAAGAGTTTCTCAACTCGAATCTTACTTATATAAATGAAGGCAGAATATTTTCCCTCCGTTTGCTTGCCTATACGTGATAGATACGTCGCTATTTTTCTTTTTAATTACTCCTCCCTTGTTCTCATTTTATTATCTTATTTCTTTCATAGTAAAAATGGGCTAAAAACTATGGCTAAAAACACAACAATCATAGAAGTTGAAAGGTTTACTATATCATTATTAAACCATTCTTTTCCCCGTATCAATATGGTTTTTTCGCCGCAATGAACACGTTTTTCGGTTTTTACTTTACACTTTTTACACTCGTAATACCCTTGAATAATTGCCCCTAAAAAACTGTCAATCATCACGCCGAAAAACCCGATAATTGTCACGATAAAAATGGAAAAAATAGCGTTTTCA
>JAEOSI010000124.1 GCA_016840425.1 Candidatus Wukongarchaeum yapensis | reverse complement strand
TTGTAACGAACTTTTCCAAGGTAAACATCGGGTATGGGGCTTTTTAAAATCTCTAAAAATTTTTCTTCCTGAGAGCGTCTTCCTAACCGACCCCATCCCCACCTAATAACTGAATCACTTAACCTTTCAAGGGTGGCATGAAACTTCTGAGAATGGCTCATATAGCTGAAAATAAAGATGGCAGCGTTATTAAACTTGTGAATAATGGTGTTTATCTGTCTCCTATAAAATTTTAAGAACTCATCTTCCCCTGTAAGATCTACTAAATCATCACCATAAGCTACAGCTATTCTTGCCTTTTTCTCTCCACCAGTTCGCTCAAGAATATGGTTGAGGATCGGGTTCAAACCGTGAATTGACCCTAAATCTGAAGGCTTCTTCACGCTAAAATAGTTTGAAAAATTAACGTCCAAAGGTTCAAGAGCTAACTTATAATCAACCCATAATTTTTCCGCCTCTACGTCATTAAAGCCCCTGTAGGTGAACATGTCGATCCAGAAAAACCTGTTCTCCTTTGAAAGCATTATAGTTTTTTCAACAATTTCTGGATTAAGATTTTGAAAGTTTTCTGCTAATCTTACAGGATCATCATACGTATTTATAATTATGCCATATTCGTCTTCAGCACAGTTTGTTAACCAAGCAGCAACTAAACTAAGGGGGTCATTATATGTTTGATTTTCTACATAAAAGATGGTGCAAGCACCGCTAATTATCTTAAGGAAGGCATCGAAATTTTTCTCGCCTGTAAGCATTTCCCTTCGCGGTTCTCCAGCCGCTATCCAGATCTTTTCCTCCATTTTTTCTCCCCACGCAAGACTATGAAACAAAACTAAAAAAGGAAAAGAAAAATCATTTTTAAAAATTTGGTAAGTTCTTAATAATATATAAATGAATTGCAAAAGAAATAAACATCTTATGAAGAGAAAAAAACAGTTTAGGAAAATAGATTAGGCTCTATAAAAATAGGCAGGCCTTTAACAATAGCCAAAGACAAAGAAAAAATAAAAGAAAAAAGGTGTTTTGGTTCTTTCTTAATCTTTCTTTTCACCTTTTTCGTAGGCAATTTGTGTGTCGACTCTGGAGTCGAAGACAAGGGCTCGTTTTTCTCTTTCTTCCATGAATTTGTTGTATTGGTCTTCGGTTATTCTACCGGCTTTGAGCAATAATTCGGAAGTTTCTGGATATCTGCTTAGGTCAGAGTATGGGAACAGCATGCTGTTTGCGTATTCAGTTAAGAACATGGGGTCAATTGCCAGTTCGTGGTATTTAACTATGACTGGAATGTTTTCTGATCTTTGTCTGCTTTCTCTTGATACAAGGTTCATTCTTGCACCGGTTCCTGCAGCGTTACCTACAAGCCTTATCTTTTCTAGTGGTGTTTCTGGGTACATTCCGACAGTTCTTGCAGCTTCAGGCTGGATAAAGTTCCCGAAAGCTCCAGCAACAACAATGGCGTCAAGATCTTCTTCTGTAACGTTCATCCTGTGCAAAAGCACACTGCAACCTGTGTGCATAGCTGCTTTAGCAAGTTGTAACTGTCTTATGTCATTTTGCGAGATCCATATGTCCGTGTCTATACCAGCTTCTTCTTTAAACGCGATAATGAATTCGAGTCCTTTTTCGCCTTGTTTTACGTGTTTGTGTTTTCCAAGTAATTCTTTATCTATTTTGCCTTTGAAGTTCATGATGCCAGCTTTGAGAAATTCTGAGGGTGCTTCAACAAGGGCTGAACCACAAATTCCTACAGGAGGAGCATCACCTATGGTTTTATAATCTACTTCCTGTGTGAAGGGATCTACGCTAATCCTTTCGATAGCTCCTGTTGCTGCCCTCATACCGTGGGCAATCTGCATACCTTCAAAAGCTGGACCACTAGCAGTTGAACAGCACATAGCTCCAAGTTCTTTTGAGCCGAGGTCTATCTCTGTGTTAGTTCCGATGTCAAGGGCAAGTATTAGTTCGTCTGATACCCCAAGATCTGAGGCTAAAACTACAGCCACGTTGTCTGCTCCTACGAAGCCTCCAATACAGGAGGAAAAATAGGCTTTTGCATTAGGGTGTCCGAGCATGCCGAAGTCCTTTAATCTGACGTTGATACCGCGGCTGACTGCTGGTGGGTAGGGGGCTAAAGCCACATATTTGGCTAATACTTTCAGGAAGAGGTGGCTCATAGCAGTGTTACCTACCAGGCTCCAGTCGTAGATCAATTCAGGGTTTATCCCTGCCTGGTCGCAAGCTTTTTGGCAGATTTCGTTTACTCCTTCTACGATGACTTTGTGGAGGATTTCTTGGGCTTCTTCACCCCGCTGGATGGTGAAGGTTATACGGCTCATGATATCTTCGCCGTAGGGGATCTGCGGGTTCATTATAGCTGCAAGTGACTTCACTTCGCCTGTGTTGAGGTCTAGCAAGAATCCTGCTACTTTTGTACTTCCTATGTCTACCGCAAAGCCGTAGAACTGGTCCTTTGTGTCTCCGGGTTCTATAGCTATGATTTCTTGGTCATTCCATACTACCGCAGTAGCTGTCCACATGTCGTCCTCTGTCTTTGCTCCTCTTATAGCTGCGGGTAGTTGGTAAGCGGCCTCAATTGTGAGCACTAAATCTTTAAGACCGTATTTCTTTTCGAGCTCGGCTAGCATCCTAAGTTCGTCTGAAACAAGGTCGTGAAGGGTTGCTTTCTTCACTTCGAAATAGTATTTTTTGACTATGGGGTTTATCTCTATGGGTACATCTCTTCCTTCGGTCTGAAGTCTTTGTTCACCGGTTTTGCTTTCTTCTGGGATTTTTAGAACCAATCGTTTGTGACCAGACTTAGCGTCAAGCGGAGCATCTGTAGGCACTAAAATCTGACAAGCGAACCTGTAGTCTTTCTTGATGTCTCTATCAGTCATTTTCTTAAGCTCATATTCTGTTAGCTCGTTTAGTTTTTCACCGCCTGAAATCACTGCAACTCTACATTTACCACAAGTACCTTTGCCTCCGCAAACTGATGCGAGGTCTACACCAATAGATCTGGCTACATCAAGCACGTTTTCTCCAGGGTCTGCCATTCGGCGTCTACCTGAGGGTTGAAAAACGACTTCAATTTGTCCTGTCATTTTGATTTCCTCTTTCTAATTTTTACAAATTCTTAACTTCTTGTTTTTAGGTTAAATGTTCACGTAGGTAAGTTACGTGACCTTAAAAAAGGCTTTTCTAATTTTTTTATTTAATTTATTATAAAAAGTAAGGAAAAAAGGGGCATTGGTTTTTACTACGTTTTTACTTTTCTACCCTTTCTCCTACGGCTGCTACAGCGGCTGTGATATCTGCTATTAGGGCTTTTACTTTATCTACTGCTTGTTGAGCGTCTTCACCGTAGTCGTCAGAACCGATTTCTCCTGCGAATGTTTGTGAGGTAGCTGCACCGCCGATAATGGTTCTAGTTTTTCCTTTTAGGCCTTCTTTTTTCAGCTTGTCTTCTACTTCACGCATTGATTCTAGAGTGGGTGTCATAAGGGTTGACATAGCGATTACTTGGGCGCCTTCTTCTTTAACTCCCTTCAAGAATTCTTCGGCTGGGACGTTTCTTCCCTTGTCGATCACGTTGTATCCTGCGCCAGTGAGTAGGGCTTTAACGATGTTCTTCCCGATGTCGTGGATGTCTCCTTCAACAACACCGATCACAACAGTGCCTGGGGACTCTCCACCACCTCTTACTTTCAACTGGGGGAGTACTATGTCTAAGGCAGCGTACATCGCGTTAGCGGATAGGAGAACTTCTGGTAAGAAGTATTCGTGTTCTTCGTAAAGGCGTCCTACTGTTTCCATTCCTTTTGATAGACCATCTTGGATACATTCCCAAGGTGTTACTCCGGAGTCTAAAGCTTCTTCGGCTGCTGCTGGAGCGTTGTCTACATCACCCTCAATAACTAATTGTTCAAGTTTTTTCAACAATTCTTCTTTGCTCATTTTAGACCTAACCTCCATGGTTTCTAAACTTTGAATCTCTCTTTGTTTTCATTTAAAATACTTTCGCTTATTTTCATAAACAGAAGTGCAATCATCCAGCACGAAGTAAAATTTTGGTTTTGATTTGCGCGGGAAATTGACCTCTATCTTTGTTTTGGAACCATTTTGGTTCCAATTTTAAAAATAGATTCTTTTGACTTTATAAAAATTATGGTATTTAATAGAAGGTTAGGACGCTATGCAGCGTATACGTCAGAATTTTAGAGGGGTTTATGCGCGGGAAGGAATAATTTGAGCTGAATTAGATGAAGGGAGAAAAAGCAAAGTTTTTGAAAGGTTTAATCTTTGGATTCTTAAATAGTCTCTCTGATATTTATACTAAGATCTATGTAGATAAATTAGATTATAAAGAGTTTAAAAAAGGGATAAATATGTTGTAAAAACGCTTTTATATGAGGACAAGCTATCTTAGAATATTCTTAATTATAAAATATTATCGTGTATACGCACTTTTCCAAAAAAGTTTTTAAACGTGGGTGTAGACACCACACCTAAAAATTTTGTTGTAAAGGTGAAATTCATGGCTGAAGAAATGAATCCTTATGAAAGATTTGTAGCTCTTGCAGAACACAAAGATATTGACAGAATTCCGTCATTAAACCACTTATCAAGCGTTACAATTCCCTTAATGCGAAAATACAATGTTAAGTGGCCTGAAGCCCACTTTGACCCTGCAATGATGACCAAGCTTGCTGAAGCTAGTTGGTTGGATTGCAAGTTAGAGGGAATGTGTGTGCCGTTTGACTTAGTGGTTGAGGCAGAACCTCTTGGAGCCGTCTGTGATTACCACCCGGACAAGATTTTGTGGCCTTCATGTATTTCAAGGCCAGAAAAATGGGAACCAAAGGATCTTAAAATACCTGATGACCCTCAGAACCAGATGAGGATACCGGTGATCTGTAAAGCGCTAAATATGCTTCATGAAAAATATTACGGTAAAGTGCCCGTAGTCGCTTATATTAACTGTCCTTACACAAGTTATAGCAGTTATGTAGGTGAAACTACTGATGTTTTAATCTGGTGCAGAACAAACCCAGAGAAAATCCATGAAATGTGGGATGTTCTCATCGATTATTATATTGATATCGCCAATATTTTCAGGGAAGCTGGCGCTGACATGATTACGCTGAGAGAAGAAGGAACTTCTTCTGACAACATGTCACCAAAACACTTTAGAGAGTTAATAAAACCCTACTTAACAGAGATGATCAAGAGGATAAAGAAGCCTAATCTGTTGCACATTTGTGGATTAACAACGCCTATCATTGGGGACATGATTGAATGCGGTGCCAACATGATATCCTTCGAGGAAAGAACAAAAACTACGGAAGGAGACGAAGAAAGAAACAAGAAGTGTGCAGAATTAGGGATTCCCAGGTATCCGATAGGCGGTAACCTTTCAGCCTTCGGACTGCTAAAAGAAGGACCTGCAGAAAGGGTAAATGGCGCAGTTAGGAGGCTCTTACAACAAGGTATCGACTTCACCATGCCTGGGTGCGATTGGTACATTGAGATCCCGATAGAGCACATGTGCGAATTCGTCAACTCAACAATCCAGTATAGTCCAGAAGCTATATCGAAGTTCATTAAGAGATGAGAAAAGTTATGGGATAGGTGAATAAAGATGTCTGAAGAAGGAAAAATGATGGAGTTTGAATGTGAAGTTTGCGGTCTCGTCCTCCCGATAAGAGAAAATCCTGAGTATACAGCGGACTTTAAGCCAGAGCACTGCACTAAAGTGATGAAAAAGAGGGGTTAATAATCCCCCTAGAAATATTTTGTAGTTAGTTGATGGAATAATCCTCTAACTTACAGGTTTGCCTATAGTGGCGTTAAATTTACTCAAAGGGACTTAATTTATTGCTATTATTTTATTTCTTCTTTTCTCTCCTTTTTTTATTTTAACTTCTTCGGCGGGAAGTCCCCTTGCGCAACAGTCTATCCGCGTGTTAAGTGTTTTTTTGTTTGAATAGTCACCTCCTTTTATGAAATATGGGGTTTTAATTTAAGCTCAGCATTTTTACATTAGGATTATTTTTTGATGTAAGGATTAAATAAAACGAAAAGGGGCAGGATAGGGGTTTTTGGTAAAGTATTTTACTTAAGTTTTTATGGGTTTTTGTCAGAGTTTATTTGAAGTTTGTAAGGGATGGTTTTTTGCCATGGGTGAGCGCTTATTGTTGGTTCAGGCGCCTTCTATGGGCCTAGGTTCTGAGTTTCATGACTATATTGAAAGATATCAGAATCCTATGTTGATCGAGATTGCGTCCTTTCTTTTGGAACATGAGGACGGATTAGAGGTGGAACTCAGGGATTATAGGGCGCTTGGGGAAGCTTCGATCAAGCTTGAAGAGTTGATGGGGATGGTTGAGAAGGAGTTAAGTGGGGGGGATTATACTGTTTTTGGTATTTCGAGTTATACTTCCATGGCTTTTATTCCTTCGGTTTTTATGGCTGTTACTGCGAGGGTTATTGATTCGGATTTGAGGATCGTTGTTGGAGGAGAGCATGCTAGGGCTCTGCCTTCTGATTTTTACGACGTGATTGGTATGGAGTTAAGGGTGGAGGAAGAGGAGGGAGTAGTTGTTCCTCAAAAATTTTTCGAGTTTAAGGAGGATTTAGAAAGGATGGGAGAGGATAGAGGGAATGTTTTTGATTACGTTGTTAGCGGTGAAGGCGAAGTGCCTTTGCTTAACATTTTGCGAAAGAATGGAAGACCTAACCGGATGTTGACTGTTGAGGGTGTTCAGTTGGGCGAGGAGGATTTGAATTCTGTGGATTATCGCTGGGAGCTTATGGAGCCTTATAAGTTTAAAAATGGGAGTACTTGGGTTTGTTT
>JAEOSI010000123.1 GCA_016840425.1 Candidatus Wukongarchaeum yapensis | reverse complement strand
AAAAAAAAAACAACATGAAACTTTCAATCATAAATCTAACCCATACTTTTGAAAATTTTTACGTGGTGAAAAACAAATGGTAGAATCTTCCAAACTATCAAGCACCCGCACATATCACACAGCCACAGACATACAAGGCCCATTAGTCTTCGTCGAAAAAACAAGGGACGTAGGCTTCGCAGAAATCGTGAAAATAACCGGACCAGACGGCACAGACCGAACAGGACAAGTCCTAGAAATAACAGAAAACATGGCAGTAGTACAAGTATTCGAAGGCACAAGAGGCCTAGACGTAAGCGAAAAAACAAGCATAAGATTCCTCGGAGAAACCATAAAAATCGCCCTAAGCAACGACATACTCGGAAGAGTATTCTCAGGAAAAGGAGACCCAATAGACGGCGGACCCGCCATCGTCCCAGACGACTACTGGGACATAACAGGATCACCAATAAACCCCTACGCCAGACAATACCCACGAGAATTCATCCAAACCGGAATAAGCACAATCGACGGAATGAACACCCTAGTAAGAGGACAAAAACTACCCCTCTTCTCAGGAAGCGGACTACCCCACAACCTCTGCGCAGCACAAATAGCACGACAAGCAAAAGTACTCGGAGAAGAAGAAGAATTCGCAGTAATATTCTGCGCCATGGGCATAACAGCAGAAGAAGCAAGATTCTTCAGAAACGACTTCGAACGCTCAGGCGCCCTAGAAAAAGTAGTCCTATTCCTAAACCTAGCAGACGACCCAGCAGTAGAACGACTAATCACCCCAAGATTCGCCCTAACAGCAGCAGAATACCTAGCCTACGAACACGACTACCACATGCTAGTAATCCTAACCGATATGACCAACTACGCAGAAGCTTTACGAGAAATCAGCGCAGCCCGAGAAGAAGTACCAGGAAGAAGAGGCTATCCGGGCTATTTGTATTCTGACTTAGCTACTATATACGAGAGGGCGGGGCGTATTATAGGGCGTAAAGGGACTATTACGCAGATGCCTATTTTGACGATGCCTAGTGATGATAAAACGCACCCCGTTCCGGACTTAACTGGTTATATAACGGAAGGACAGATCATTTTAGACCGTGGTCTCCATCGTAAAGGGCTGTTCCCGCCGATTGATCCGTTGCCGTCGTTATCTCGGCTAATGAAGGAGGCTATCGGCAGGGGTTATACGCATGAAAGCCATCGTGAGGTTTCTGATTCTTGTTATGCTGGTTATGCTGAGGGTCGGAATATTCGTGACTTGGTTGCGGTGGTCGGTGAAGAGGCTTTAACTCCGCGTGATAGGAAGTATTTGGAGTTTGCTGATGGTTTTGAGCAGAAGATGATTAATCAAGGAAATGAAGATAGAGCGATTGAGGATACTTTGACTACTATGTGGGATTTGTTGTCTATTTTGCCTGAGCGTGAGTTGAAGCGGTGTAAGCCGGATACTATTCAGAAGTGGCATCCTTCGTATCGTACTGAACCTATTGTGCCTCAATTAGAGAAAGAATAAATCATTTGCACGCTTCTTTTTTTCTTGTTTGCGTGCTTTCTCCCTCTCTTTCTTTTATGTTATGCTTAGTCTTCTTTCTATTACCCGTTTGAGTTATGGAGGAATTTTAGTATTTCTCTTGCTAGTATTCTTGCCACTCTTATTGGTTCTGCTTTTGAGCCTTGGATAATGAATTTATTTAGAAGTTCTATGGCTTGGTCGGTATTTATGCCAAGAGCTCTTATGTAGACTTCGTGTCCTGTGTGAACTGTTATCTTCTCTCTTGGTCCGTTTTTTTCATATATTTCTTCTCTCTCTTTTTTGTTCTCTAATTCTTCTAGGTATTTTTCTAATCCTTCACTTTCTTCGTAGGTAATGCATATTAGCGGTTTTTCGGTTTTCTTCCAAACCTCTTCTAAATCAATTATGTTGAACATGGCGATAACACAGCCGTTTAAAAATATCGCGTTTATATCTGGTCTTTTTAATTGGTTCCAAATTTTTAAAGTTCCTTCAGTTGCATCCATGCCCCCTACTGTTATCTTGGTGAAAGTAGTGCCATCTATGATGTTTTTGTCTGCTCGCATCACAACTCCTGCGAGAACTGATTTGCCTCCCTTTTCTTTATAGAAGCTTTCAGCGATTCCTAAGACACGTAATCCTTTCTTATCTAGGTGTATGGTGGGTAGTTCAGGGTTCATGATTTCTGCCCCTGCAATCTCTTTATTTTTTCTATGATTTTTGTTGTTGTTGTGGTTGTATAATCTTTTTTTCTAAATTTTCGTGTCTGGTGACTATTTTGTTTAGTAGTTCGTTGAAGGCTTTTGTGCAAGCTTTTTTTTCCAGTCTTGGGTGCGTCATGTCTTCTCCTTGGAGGGCGTTTTGTAGTGTTTCAACCATTTCTTCAATTGTGATCGTTTGGTTTAACCAGGTGTAAGCGCATAGGGCTTCTACGGCGTCTCCTAGCGCATCTTCTTTGCTTCTTAGAGGCAAAACTTTCTTCAACTTCGTTTTTCTTATTGCTTCTGCTAGGGCTTTATCTTGCACCTTTACCCCTGTCGGGATCCCTTCTATTCTTGATTTAGCTAGGGAATATGCAAAATTAATTAAGGCATCTCCTAATCGTGCTAAATTTTTATTTTTAAGGATCTTACGGAAAGATCTAAATTTTTTGAGGTAATTTTCCCAGCCTGAAGTTAAGTACTCCCCGCTTTTATCATTGTCTCCCTTCGAAGTTTTAGGCAAAATATGTAACCTCTCAGGAACCTTTCCTCTCTAATTTTCCTTTTTACTCTTCCTTTTTATCTTTGTATTTTTTGAATGCTTCTGTAAATTTTTCAATAAATTCTTGGCTTTTTTCTTCCAATTTTTTAGTAGCTTCCATTATAGCTTCGAAGGGGGTTCCATCGCTTACAGAAACTACTAGCCGTGGATGGCTTATCTTTGGATGGTCTATTATGTAAGCTGCAAAGTTCACGTCTGGATTTTCTTGGAGTGTTTGGGTTAAAATATTAAGAAAGGTGTGTCCCTCTCCTTCAATCACGATTTCAATCATTTTTTCTTCGAGTTTTAACTGTTTTATCATCATGTTTTTTCACTTCTTTGCCTGATTTTTGCTTCGTTTTGGCTTTTTTCAGCTAAAAGTTCTTCTAGAGCTTGTTGGGGGTTTACTTTCAAATAATATTTTCCATTTAAAGTTTTTATTAAACTTTTTTCCGTAGCCATTTCAGCCATAAATTGGGGTGATAATTCCATAACGGTGGCGGCGATTGCTAAGGTGTGTCTTAAGGATCTGGCCATATTTAGATTATTGAAGAAGTTTATGTTACTCCATAAGTCTTGCGCTTCTTCTTTCACGCCGTTTAAATCCAAATTAGTGACCAAAATATCTTTTTTGATATGGGTTCTGAAACCTTTCCTCTGCAAAACCTCTACCAGCATTTCCTGAGAAACGGGGAAACCAACTACTTTAGCCAACAACTGACTACTATACGCATAAGTACCCTCTGCTGAAGGATAGAGTGCTTTTTTGATATTTGAATGAATCTTTCTAATCGTCGTTATAGCCAATTTTTGAGCAGCTTTATCCCCCAAGATCGATATTTTGCAGTTAAAACCTTTAGTTTTAAGGGAAAAATTACAGTATTTAATCGTCTTAGTTATAAAATCAATAAACATCTCTAACTCTTTCTGGCTCTTTATTGAGATGTTTAAATGTTTTTTTCCAAATTGTCCCATTAAAAGATACCCTTCTATAAAAAAGCTTTAAGAAAAAAGTAATATAGGACTAGTTGTGGTGTTTATCTTTTGTGGAAAAGCGAGGCTGGATATAATCTTTCGCTAACTTCCTTTTCTCCTTTAAACCGCAAGCGGGACACTCGAGCAGGTCTCTCTCCATCTTAACTAAGGGTTCACCACACTTAGTACAATGCGCTCTTATCACCCCTAAATCTCCCTCGTTAGTAGCCAATTGAAAAGGCAAAAACTTTACATCAATTATTCTTGCCCTTATAATGTCCCCTCGCCGCATTGCTGCGAAAACATCTTCAACAAACTTTTTAGAAATTTGGCTTACATGCACCAATCCTGTAAAAGGTAACCCTATATTTTCCTCATTTACCATGGAAAACTCTATAGTCGCTGAATCTCTCATAGTGGATGTAATTATACCTGCAACCTTATCTCCTACTTTAGGAAGTTTTTGTCGCGGATTTCCAGGGATAATGTTTGCTCTATGTTTAGCCTTATCAACTAATAAATATCCAGCGATGTTAGAATAGATTTTTCCGTCCTCTACGTAACAGTTATCTCCAGGAACAAACTCCTCAATAACTCCTAACAAATCGCCGGGCAAAACAAATCTCTCTATTTTTCCTCGTTTTCCTTTATTTTCCTCGTTTTCTTTTCTATTCATGGACAAAGCAACCTCCTCGTTGCAATAAAAACCTTAAACAACCCCGTCCACAGAAATTCTCAATTCAAAATAAAAGCTTAAATGTTTTTTAATGTTTCAATTCTTTGAATTCTGAACATATCCACATTTATCACGTGCCATTTTTTCCGGTGAAACTTGTACGTTTTCGGGATTTCAAACTCCATTCTCAATATCTCCGTTACAACTGCATTATAAGATTTAGCAAGCCTATTCAAAAACTTTCGGGTTTTTTCACCGGCCAAATGCAAAGAATAAACAACCGGAGCTAGCTCCAAACCCTTCAAAACGAAACGCTTATCCCGTTCAACCCCTTTTATCCCAAAAGGAGGATTCATAACCGCTAAATCAAACTTTCCTCTCACCGCATCAATATCCCCTACCACCCACTTAACCTTTCTTTCCACCTCTGTTATCTTACTATTTTCAACCGCTAAAAAAACAGCGTCTCTATCAATATCGATGCCCACGACCTTTTCAGCCCCCATCAAAGCACAAGCAATACCAAACCTCCCAGTACCACAACCCAAATCAACAACAGAATAACAAGGCAAATCCCCCCTCAAAACCATCTCCCAAACAACATTAGCAACAACCCTCGCAGGCGTAGTATACTGCTCAAAAACAAGCTTAGGATCCGGATAACTCTTAAGCTTTTCCAAAAATATCTCAAGCTCCTGCCGACGCCTCAACATTTCCCCCAATCACCTAAAAAAATAAAAATAATAACCATTAAAAACCATTCCACTTTTTTCATAATCTCCTCTCAAAAACTTATTACTAACAATATCCTATTATAAATCAAATAATATCGACCACTAATCTTTTCGACTCTAGGAAAAGATACTTTAAACTTTTGAAACGGAGCATACACTATGAACTTTCTGCCCGAAAACACTTACGAAGAACAGAAAAGCTATCGTAAAATGGCTATTTTAATAACTGTCTTTCTTCTCTCCCTCGTCATTTGGAAGGTTGGTCCATCGAAACTAATTAACGTCTTTAAAGAAGCGGAAATAAAATTTGTAGTCCTAGTCCTCACTTTTGCGACACTAAGACTCCTGACAAAAGGCTATCGATCTTACAAACTTTTCAATGCAATAAACAAAAATCTAAATCTAACTAACTTCCTGCCTGTTTATTTTTTCTGTTATAGTTTGACTGTCGCATCCCCTCCAACACTAGGAGAAGTAGGAAAGGTTGAAGTCAAACGTAGACTTTTAAAAATGAAATTTGGAGACGTAGGCGCAGCCATTTTCATCTACCGTCTTTTAGACTGCATAGCGATAGGATTAATGGTCATATTTTTCTTCTTAACTGCTGGTAAAGAATACGCTGCTGAGTGGGGTTTATTCACAGTGGCAGCAGCAATCGCTTTCGCAATATGGTCCTTCATCCTCCTTGCTCTCTTGTGGGAAAGATTAGGGAAAGCGTTCTTTGAAAAACTAGCTAAAGTCTTCAGTAAACTAGGTAAAATAGGAAAAAAAATAGCCGAAAAAATCCTGAACGTGGTTGAAAGATATTACCGTGCAATAAAGCAATATATACATCTCGATCGAAAGCCCTTGATAACAGCAACTTTTCTAACAGGAATCAGATGGGCAATAGAAATACTAGTATTATACTTCGCCCTTTTAGCATTCGACGTACAAGCGTCCCTCAAAATTCTAATATTTGCCATAGGTTTAAGTAATTTCGTAGGAGTCTCCTCAGGACCAGGTGAACTGGGGGCAGGCGCGGTAATGGCAATCTTAGTACTAGCAAAAATCGGAGGAATAGGCGAGGTAATAGCCACCGCAGGAATACTATTAACTGTAATGACCCGCCTTCTCATAGAGATTTTAGCAGTCTTTTTAGGCTCACTATTTTTGTCAATTTCAAAAAACAACCAAAAAAACGAAAAATAACCCTTTAAATTACTATCTTGCTTCCCTCTCACCCCTCAATCTTCAACTAGGATGTCTTTTATAACTTCTTGAAGAACAAATAATTTTCTCCCTCTTTTCATTTTAAAAATTGGTGGGCCCGAAGGGATTTGAACCCTTGACTAACAGGTTTCTCATATCGACTGGAATTATGAGCCTGCCGCTCTACCAGGCTGAGCTACGGGCCCTCGGAAAACTCAACAGGCATCTTCAAAGCCTTTAGTAATTCAAAAAATAAGTAGGATCAACTACTTTTTATCCTTTATCCTTTTGAAAAATTTATAAAAAGAAAAGTAGATAAATATGTTACGTAAAAGATTTCAAAACCTAATTAACCCTAAGTGCCGCGGTAGTGTAGCCAGACTCTCAACTAGTAGTTTTGGAGAGGGTTAAGCCAAGCATTCGAGGCTTTCGCCCTCGCGACAGGGGTTCGAAACCGTAATCACTAAAACCTTTCTAACGTAGAATATGGCGAAAATCCCCTCCGCGGCACCAACATTCCTTCCATAATCCCTCGACTTTTAACATCGCTATGAAGCGTTTTTTACAGGCGG
>JAEOSI010000122.1 GCA_016840425.1 Candidatus Wukongarchaeum yapensis | reverse complement strand
TTCATCTCAGCCGCCGCAAAATTCACCAAAACATAATCCACACTAAAAGCCCACAAAATCTTAAGAGACTCCGTCTCATTAAATACCAAAGCACGACCAATCTGCCCAATCTGAAGACTATTAATCGTAGACCCATCCGCAAGCGTTCTAACGTTCCCTAGAGCCGTCACCCAGTGGCCGTAATCCCACCAAAATAGGACTACTGTGTTTTCATTAAGCGCAGTATCCATAAATTCTAAAGTCTGCTGCCAGTCATCAAGTACTGTGTCTCCGATGGTAGGTGCCATTTCGGGTTGGCCTAATCGTTCATCTACTGCTTGTACGCCGTGCCACATGTTTAGAGATAGGAGAATGCCTATGAATATGTAGACTACTGCTGCTTGTTCTTTTCCGATCATTGCGCTTATTCTTACTTTTCTTCTGCTTAGTGCTAGTTTTTCTTTTAAGGCTAATGCGTAGGGTGTCAAAACTTTGTCGATAGCTAGGGCGGCTATGAGACATGCTGCAGGGGCAAAAATTAAGATTAAACGCACCATTGAAGAAGCAAAGTAGATAGTTGTTAGACCGAATACTAGGAGAAAAATATTTTCTTCGCTTGGATTCCTCATCAGGAAATAAGCGCCTGCAGGCACTAAGAAAAGCAGTATTTCCACGGAGTAGTAAAGGTTGGCCCATGAAAGGGGTAAGTGTTCACTTACTGAGTTTATGAGGGGCGTGCCCTCCCTTATTGTTGGTAATAGTACGCCTAGGAACTTACCGCTTATACCAGTGATGCCTCCAAAAGCCCATAGAGCAACTAGAAATAAAGGAATAATGACGACAATGATTGGAAGCCATAAATCGCTCAATTTTTCCATAAAAGGACTTCTAGTCCTAGGCATCAAGTCTGAAAAGTAGTTTGTCAATCCGTAGAAAATCAGGAGCCCCATTACTGCTAGGGGGAAAATTCCTTCAACACCCGTAACAATACTCATGCCAGTTCTTGGAACTATCGTAGTCATGAGTAAGGCTGTGGAAACTGTTAGGGAGTAAGATATGAGTAAACGGTTTGAATATCTTTTTTGAAGGAGAAGAATAAAAGCATATATGGCAATCATATCTAAAGCAAACCTGAAAGCACCCCAACTTGCAGCCAAGAATCCTAAGAACAATCCTGCAAGGATGCCGTTGGTAACCGACCCAGTCTTTAAGCTTTTTATGAAGAAGTAAAAAGATGTTATGATGAGGAATATTCCTAAAGCTTCGTTATCGAAGAATCCTACGACTGATCTTTGAGCATAAGCAGGATTAAAGGATAAGAAGAAGGCCGCGATTAATCCAACCTTTTCATTTGCCAGTTCTGTACCGAGTTTATAGATCATGTAAACTGTTAAGGTTCCAAAAATAGCGGGGAAAAAATAGCAAACAGTATACAAACTTATGCTAAATCCTACCCAATTAAGGATCTTATAAATTGCCACGGCGACTAGTGGTGTTCCTGGATAAGCCGCTTTCCCCCATTCTGTTCCTGCAGGAAACCACGTCCTTTCATCATGCCAGTCAAAGAAGGAGCCAAAACCATTCTCGTTTATGTATTCCGCCATACGGAGTTGGAAATAAGGGTCGTAAGCCTTAAGGATATGTTCATATTTAAAATAAGGATAAACCCTGTATAGGAAAGCTAAAAGCAAGATAAGGTATAAGACCGTGTAATGAAGAACCGTGCTTCTAGTAACATTTGGACGAGAGATTTTATCCTTGATCCAACCTAAACCACTCTTTATAAAAGACATTTACTGCCCCTCATCATTGCCATAAAATAGGCGAATAACATCCTACAAGGTTTAATTTGTGATGTTTTTCGGTTTCCATGTTCTGAAAGTTACTATAATTCATAAAATTTGTTTAATTTTTAAATTTTCATTAAAGTGATTTAAACGTTTTCAAAGTTTGTTTTTTTCTTTAAGATGATATGGATGTTTAAAAGTTTTTCACTGTTCTTTTTGAAAATTTTTCAAAAACTTTTATATGATTTGATTTTTATAAAAAGTGATAATTTATAAGCACGGCGATAAAAGTATAAAACGGGCAAAAAATTATCTTTATTATTCAAGCATTGTGAGGATGGGTTTTTTGAAAATTTCCAAGCCCCATTTTAAGTGGATTATACCCTTTATCAAGAGGCCGAAATTGGAACTTAGAAAGCCTAAGTTTGAGTTGCCAAGGCCTACACAAAATAGGATGACAGTCTTAGTTTTAGTTACGATCTGGTTTCTTCTAAGTGGCGGGATCTATATCCTTATTGAAAAGCCTACAGCCTTGGCTTTTACTTCAACGGGTAGTCCCATATTCTTGTATCCTCAGTTTGATAGAATGTTTCTCCTTGAGGGACTAGTTGCAGGTATTCTTTTTATTGTTGGAGGGATAGGTTTTATCCTGTTATATCAGAGTACTAAATACGCTTATGACCCAAAATATGCAAATCTCCTCCTTTATGCGGGTATAGCTTTGATATTAGTAAGCTATTTCGGCGTAAATTATATGCTGGAAAGCAAGCTTAATCCCTACGCCTTCAGAAAATTTGGAGGAACAAGTCAAGCGCCCTAAAAACTTTTCAGGACTAGATTAGCCCTTCTTCAGTTAGAGATACACGTGTGAAAAAAGCAGTTTTTGTAAGGGAGGGATACTCTTTGTCTAGAAGTTTCTTTTTTAGGATGATCTTTCTTGCACTAGGTTTTACAGCGTCGTGTTCCACGAGAAGAATTATGTCGGAATATTTTTCCATTATTCCTCTTGCTACGGGGACGTATTCTTTTTCTGCCTTCTTAAAATAACCGTTGTTTGTCACCACAACGGCTATATTGTGAGCTTCTGCTATATAGTTCAAACTTGCTATCTGATATGCTAGAAGCCTTCCCAAGGTCATATTTTTCTGATCCTTTGATTTTAAACGCTCAGTAAGATAGTGTTGACTTATGTTGTCAACTATTATGGCGCATGTTTTTGGTGTTATGTAAAAGTTTATTTTATCTATGATCTTCAACTGGCTTTTGAACGATTTTGCTTTGATAAAAAAAATCTGCTCAAGATCTTTCTCATTCCTTTGTTTTATCATCTGAGAAAGCCTGTAAGGAAGATAAGCCTGTCCCGTATCTATAAAGATGGTTTTCAAGCCTTTTTCAGCATTTACAAGAGCAATCTGGAGGGCAAGAGTGGTTTTTCCCACAAATTTTCTACCATAAACTTGAACAAGTCTACCCCTAGGAAAACCACCATCCAAAAGAGCATCAAGAAGCTTACACCCCGAAGATATATAACCATTCATCAAAATGCCACCGCTCAAAAAAGTGAAAAAGACCAAAAATAACAATTCTCATAAAACTGAAAAAAACATCTCTTTAAAAGATTAGCGAACCAAAAAACCCATTTTATGATTTTTGAAAAATGTACGAACCAAAAGACAAATCTTAAAGAGTTCCAAAATCCCCTTTTTCTTAACATAAAAATGATTATAAAATTCAAAAAGTTATGAGTTCAAAAATTATATAGCTTTGTTTGCTTATATAAATGCATAAGATATTTTATAAATTAGGACGAGGGGAAAAGTCAATGAGTACAGATGAAGAGAAAATAAATTACACAGTTTCTCTCCTAGAACGAATTGCTAATGATACTAATGTTCCAAGAAACATTCGGAGAGGCGCATCAGAGGCTATAGATATGTTAAAGACGGGAGAAGGGACGTACGCCGTTAAGGCAAGTAACGCCCACGATATCGTAGAACCGCTGCCGGAAGATCCGAATTGTCCAGCTTACGCCCGTACAACTCTTTATAAGGCCGTATCTCTACTAGCGACCATCATAGATTATGGATGAAAGTTTTCCACAGGTTTTAAAATAATCTAGCTGATATGCTGTGAGAACGAGATCCCGATAAAATCTGTTTAAAAATGTTTTTATTCTTTTAATTTTTACTCCATTTTTGAGGAGTATTTTATGAATAGCTCAGAAAATGAAGATACAGAAAAGATAAAGCGGATGGCGGATCTTTTCCGCTCAGGGGCCACCATGCTTGCTGAAACCTGTCCTGCATGTCACTCTCCTTTGTTTGATGTAGGTGGGAAAATCTATTGCGCCGGCTGTGATCGTAACGTTGTTATTCTGAAACCGGGAGAATCAGAAGAAGCGCTTTATGTTCAAGAAGAATTTGGTGATATGGGCGCCCAAATCACTGCTAAAATAAGGGAAATAATCTTCAAAATCTCCGAAGAAAAGGATTTAGACAAGCTCAAAGCGCTTTTCTCCTGTTTAAAAATAGCTCTTGAATGTTTAGAAAAGGTAAAAAATGTAACGTAATCGAAAAACCATGATCTTCCCTTTTTAAAAATATGTGCTGATCTATTTCTACATTTTAACTTTAGAAGAGTGGCGTTTTTCTGGGGAAATTTTTCAATTTTGTGGCTTTTTAATTGCTGTTTTTCATATTTTTACTTACTTGTTATACGATTTTTTAAATGATAATAGGAGATTGGTGTTGTTTTTCGAAAAGTATGCTTTTAGTAGTTTAGTTATGAGTTTTAGTTTATTAAAAAATTCTTGATATTGAATAAAAATAAGGTGAGTTGGTTGTAGGATGGGCAAAATCGGTGTAAAACTGTTTAATTTTGAGCAAGGGTGGCAAGATGAAGATGTTTATTTTTCAGGAGAAGAAAGTGTTCAAACAATTATAAACCTTCTACGCGAGAAGTATAGTCTCGAGGGCTATCCGATAATCTTAAGCACTTTTAAAAGAACCTTATCTCCTGAGATGAAGATTGGTGAGAGTATTGATGAAGGAAGCGTTATTTGTTGGTCTTTTGAACAACCTTACGGATCAGTGTTAGAAACTCCGTCGACAGTGTTCCAGGTTTTTGCAAAACATGCTCTTTTACACATTGAAAAATATCATAGAGATTGGGAAGCTTTGATACCTGAAAATCTAGGCGCAGGAGTCTTTAAAAATTGTGTAAAAACAAGGGGTGGAAAAGAGGAGAAGTATAAGGTTTTCATCTTGCCTTCTATAGGCTATCCAGCGGTTCCTCCATGCGTAATAATACATCCTCCCCTAAATCATCAGTGTGTTGACACTGTTACTGGAAGAATTCATTTCCAGGATGAGGATTTTAACAGGGCATGGAAACAGGTTCGTTATACGGAAAATCCATTAAGCATGATAGTCACTATGTTAAAAGAGCAGTTCCATCTAATCTAGTTTCATATAATTTCTTTAACTGAGTAAATCGGATATTTGCTTTTTTATGACAGTCTATTTATAGCGTTTTTCATAGTTTTTTAAGGGGATATTTTTTGACTTTTAAGGTAGTGATTGGTTCTGAAGCATATTTAGAACTTGAAAAACTTGTAAAAGATATAAGAGACAGGGAGATCGGCGGCTGGTTTTTAGGGAATTTTTCTGAAGATTCTGTTTTCATAAAAAAGATCTTGCGGGATTTAAAAGCAGAAGAGTCGCCTGGGATAGTTAAGATTTCTCCAACAACTTATGCAGAACTTTTAGGCGCCCATCCTGGGCTCTCTATTTTGGGAAATTGGCACTCTCACCCCCACGGACTAAGCAGTTATTCGGGGATTGATAGTGTAATTATGGAAAAGTGGGTTGAAGGTCTCCTTATAACCGATAATCCTATAATCTTTCCTAAGATTTATGGTATAGCTTGTCTTATGGGGGATAATTTAGAGCTTTCATTTTTCCAACCTCGTATCTCCATCAACGCCAAATTTCAAGAGATTGGAAAGGATGAGATACTAGGTGTGGATGAGAATTTACTTTTCGCATTCGAAGGAAGGGTTTTAGAGCTCTTAAGAAAAGGGGAGGAGAAGGGCTTAATCAAGGAAATAGAAGATGATGAGGGCTTAATACCTGTGTCCTACGGGAACAAGGAAGGGATTCAGAGTAGTTGGGGTTTATGGCATTATTCTAAAATTAAAGATGTGACTTTCCTTGAAGAGATATTGATGGGTAATTACTACAACAAAACCCGAAGTAAGCAGTTCTTATTCTGTAAAGTCTTACAAGAAAAGAACTGGATCGATTTCAATTACTATTTGGTAAAAATGTTTGCCTCCACCATGCCTGTGAAAATCCAAAAAATCCCCCAAGAAAACATAATCATAAAGGGAGATAGGGATAAAAGTCATACAATCATGAGTATCGGAGCTGAAACGCTGAAAGAAAAACTTTTCGACAGGATTAAAAAAATGAACTATGATATGGAAAAACTTAGTGAAACAAAGGTTTTAGTTTGCGGGTTAGGAACTGTTGGGTGTGAACTCATAAGATTACTTTGTTTACACGGGATTGGGAGCCTTGAAGTAGTAGACAGGGATAGGGTGGAGGCAGAAAACACTTTTAGGCAGAGTCTTTACACGCTAGGCGATGTGGGAAAATCTAAGGTTACAGCTGTTAAAGAATGGGTGGGTGAGAATTTTCCTTTTATAGAGGTAAAAGCTGATATGTTCGAGATTCCTAATGCAAACATGCCAGCGATACTCTTGGGAACAAACAGGCTGGTGATGATGTTTGATTTGGAGGCCAGTTTGAGAAAAGTTGAAAAAATGATTCAAAATGTTGATATAGTAGCTACTTGTGTTGATAATTTTAGCACGAGAAGAACGCTTCAAACCATAAGCTTGGCGGCGGAAAAGCCCTTTTTAAATGGTGGAGTTGAAGGAACTAGAGGATCTGTAAGGGTAGTGTTATCCGAACAGGATTATTCGTGTATTGGTTGTTATCAAAGGGATTTAAGGTGGGTTAGAGGCTTTCCTGAAAGTCCTGATTTTGCAAGTAAATGTACTGTTGCCAGTCTATCCGCTATAGAAATCGTGTCCGCTATAATGATGGATGCTGTCCTTAAAATTGTTCATAGAAAAAATGGAGAATGGATTCGTGGAAAACCTTCAAACGTATATACTTTCGATCTAGCGGGGAATTTCAGTCAAAATACG
>JAEOSI010000010.1 GCA_016840425.1 Candidatus Wukongarchaeum yapensis | reverse complement strand
CAACCATAATGGCTTTTAAAATCGCAGAAGATAAAGAAGTTTCCCTTCCATTAATGTACGGGATAGATGCTTTCATTATATCACATGCTTTGGAAGGCGTAGAAACGTTGGAAAAAAGGGAAGTAGGAGATTTTCTACCACCAAGAGATCCTTTATATGTTCTTGATCCCGACGATCCAATAAGCGTGGGTTCATTGGCTTTACAAGACAGTTATTATGAACTAAAGTATGCGCAGGAACAAGTAATGATAAACTCGATGAAAACCATTAAAAAGGTTCAAGAAGAGTTTGGAGAACTTACCGGACGTTATTATAACGTCATAAACACGTATTATGCAGAAGATGCTGAAGTTATCTTAGTCACGCAAGGCGCTATAACCGGTACGGCAAGAACAGTGGTTGATCGATACAGAAGCCAAGGAAAGAAGTTAGGACTAGCACAGGTGCATGTTTATAGACCTTTTCCTGAAAAAGAACTCAGAGATGCTTTAAAGGGCGCTAAGGTAGCAGCAACTATCGATCGATCAATAACTTTCGGAGCGCCAGGACCTATCTTATATAGTGATGTGAAAGTCACCACATCAAATGGAGGACCCATTATTCAAGGTTTTATTGCTGGCCTTGGAGGAAGAGATGTCAGGATAGAAGATATCGCAAAAGTCGCAGATAGAGCCTTTGAAACAGCAAAAACTGGTGAAGAGCCGACGAAGATTTCTTGGATCGGTGTCAGAGGAGTAGAGTTCTAAGTGAGGTGTTTTAAATGACAGAAACAACAATAACCGAGAAAAAGAAAGAAAAACCAATCAAATGGCGAGAAATGGCTTTTGAAGAACGACCTGTTCTCGCTGCTGGTCATCGTTTATGCGCTGGCTGTGCAGCCCCCCTTGTAGTAAAATTTACAATGATGGCAACGGAAGACCCAAGTATTTGTGTGAGCTCTACAGGATGTCTTGAAGTAAGTACAACCATTTACCCCTATACCGCATGGCAAACACCGTGGGTACACTGCGCTTTTGAAAATGCAGCTGCAGTAGCAAGTGGAATCGAAGCGGGATTAAAGGCCCTTATGCGGAAAAATAAAATTCCGAAGAGAAAGACGAACGTGATAGCTTTTAGTGGTGATGGTGGAACTTATGATATTGGTATACAAGCTTTAAGTGGGGCTTTGGAGAGAGGGCACAATATACTTTATATAGTCTATGACAACGGCGCGTACGAAAACACAGGTATCCAGAGAAGCGGGGCTACGCCTTACGGAGCCGCCACTACTACGAGTCCTGGTGGAAAGGTCATTCCCGGTAAACCAGAATTTCCGAAAGATATTGTAAAGATTGCTGCAGCCCACGACGTTCAATACGTAGCTACAGTTAATGTTGCTTATCCTAAAGATTTTGTGAAAAAAGTACGCAAAGCATTAGCAGCCGATGATGCTTCGTTTATTCATGCTTTTGCACCGTGTCCTTTGGGGTGGCGTGCTGATAGTAGTATGAGTATTAGGATTGCGGATCTTGCTGTTAAAACTTGTATGTATCCTCTTTACGAGGTTGACTGTGGTGAGTTCAAGTTAACAAAGATGATCAAGAAGGAAAATAAGCTTCCTGTGGAGGAATTTCTAAAGACTCAAGGGCGTTTCAGACATTTATTCAAACCAACACGACGTGACGATGTTATTAGCGATATGCAGAAATGGGTAGATTGGAAGTGGCAACAACTTCTACGGCTTTGTGGTGTAAAAGAAGAATAAATTTCTCCCCTCTTTTTTTTAATATTATTAGATTTTTTCCTAATTTTATTGTAGGTATAAGTATTGAAAAAACTGCTTTTCTCTCTCATCTTCTTGTTAATTTCAGAAGTATGTATAACGGCAGAGATGCTCTTAGAAAATCTCTAATATGAATAAACGGCCTTTATTTTGAAATTGATTGGAAAGTAAATGATTATGATGGAAAAATTGATTTTAAAAAAAGACGCCTTAAACGCGTTATACTGCTGTAAAATGCGGATTTTTTCGAAATTTGTTTTTTCTGAAATTAAAAAACAAATTTTTCATAATTTTTTCTGTTTTGTTAGATAATTTTATAGAGAATCAGTAAAAAGAAACCTATGATTTTTCACTACATTTGGTTTTTAGCTGTTTTAAAGAGGATATTGATTAGTTTTACTATTTTTAATTAAAAGTATAATATGTTGGATATTAGTTAGTTTTTTATTAGTTAGTTAATTGTTTTTTTATTGTTTTATGTGGGTTTTAGAGATGGTAAGTAAAGAAGAGGTTAAAAAAGAGGGTTTAGGGCCTGATGTGGCGGTGGTTTCGGGTTCTAAATCAGATGAAAAAATAGTGGGTGATGTAGTAAAGCAGTTGGAAGTTCTTGGTATTTCTTATGAGGTAGTTGTTTTAAGTGCTCATCGGGAGCCGGAAAAGTTGGAGGAGTTTATTTCTAAAACGTCGGCTAAGGTTTTTATCGCGATTGCAGGGCTTTCTGCTGCGCTGCCGGGGTTTATTGCTTCGCGGACTGTGAGGCCGGTTATTGGGGTGCCTGTGAGTGCAAAACTTGGGGGTTTGGATGCTTTATTGTCAACGGTTCAGATGCCTAAGGGGGTGCCGGTGGGTTGTGTTGGCATTGATAACGGTGTTAATGCTGCTTTATTAGCTGCGAAAATTCTCGCTTTAAATGATGAGAAACTTAGGCAAAAATTAGAAAAATAACTTTGCTAATATTATATTAACGGTTTTTTTTCTTTTTGATGGAGAGGTGTTGATTTTTTCAATGATGGGGGTTTGGTTTTTTTTATAGAATAGACTTAGGTTTATTTATCAGTTAGGGGTTTGTTCTTTTTAATGAAGTGGTTTTGATGGCGTTTTTATCATTTCTTGGTCGTAGGGTTATTAGTTTGGAAGGAGAATACATAGGGGTGGTAACGGATTTAGAGCGTAATCCGTTGACAGGGGATAGTAGTGTTGTTATAAGGGTGGAGGTTCCTGATTCTCAGGTGGAATTTCTTAAATTAGTACCGAAAGATTTTAGGGTGGAAGAGGATTTTTTAAGGCTTAAGCGTAGGGTTAAAATTTTAAAAAGAGGTTCTTCTGTTCCAAAAGTTGTAGGATCTGTGCCTACTGTTCCAGAATTTCCTAAGAAAGAACAACCCAAAAAAATTGAACGCCCTCTGCCTACTACTATTCCAGAACCTGTCCTGCCCACTATTCCAGAGGTTTCTAAGGAAGAACAACCCAAAAAAATTGAACGCCCTCTGCCTACTACTACTCCAGAACCTGTCCTGCCCACTACTCCAGAACCTGTCCTGCCCACTACTCCGGAGGTTTCTAAGGAAGAACAACCCAAAAAAATTGAACGCCCTCTGCCTACTACTATTCCGGAAATTCCTAAACCTTCTTTAGATTTACCTTCTGTAGATTTACTTTCTGATGTTCTCCCTGAGGAGAGGGATTTTAGGGATTTGAAAGAAGGAAAGAAGGAATTAAAATCCTTGGCTTCGAGAGAACCAGAACCTCCTAAACCTTCTGTAGATTTACTTTCTGATGTTCTCCCTGAGGAGAGGTTTAGAAGTTTGGAAAAAGACAAGAAAGGATTAAGACCCTTGGCTTCGAGAGAAAAGCCTCTGGTAGAAAGTTCTGAGCGTGGATCTATGGCTTTAACTGAAAGTTATGGTCTTGGAAGAAAGAAAGATCGTGGTAATGTTGGTGAAAAAGCTTTAATTGATTTTCCATTTTCTCCTACTGTTGATTCGAATAAGGAGAAGCTTTGCAAAAATTGTGGTAAAAGCGTAAGCTCGGAATTTGTTTTTTGTCCTTTTTGTGCTAGTCCTCTTAATGTTTGCAAAAAGTGTGGAAAAGATTTGGATCCAGATTGGGTAGCATGTCCGTTTTGTGGTACTGTGGTTAAGAATTATTGAACGAAAAGTTAAAAGGTAATCACTTTATTTGATATTTGTCTAAATTGAAAAGTGTTTGATAGGTTGTAAGGAGGTAGAAGCTTTTTGAGGAAGCATCAGACGTTTCATACCGTAGTTTTCAGGCAGTTAGAGAGGTTAAAAAAGAACAGGGAACCTTATATGGATAATGTTACTGTCCTTGCTGAAAAGATAAAGGGAAGTTTGAAAAGTATTTCTTTGAGTTTAGAGCAGATCAGCGATTTTAAAGAAGCTGAAAGCGTTCAATCAGAAGTTCTAAGAAACGTTAGTGAGATTGAGGAAATGATCTATAACTTTCTTGAAAGCATAGATGGTTTTCGTGAATTGGTTAATGATATTGAAGGGCTTGAGATACCTCCTCCCCCGGAAATTTTAGATTCAGTGTTAGAAGATTTAAACGCGGAACGAGAGATTTTAGGAGAACTTCTTACTTTGGCAAGAGATTTTTCAAAGGCTGCTAACTACTTTATACAAAACTCTAAGTTAGGTGAAAATTCGCAAGAAGCTTTAGAGACTGGAAAAGAGAAATTAAACGATGTTATTAAGTGTTTTTCAAACTTTCAAACCCAAGTTTCAAACACTACCCAAGAGCTAAACTTATTAGTAAAGTCTTTGAGCAAAAAGCAAAAAGTTTCAAAAGCCTTCGAAAAAGTTTGATAAAAAAGGTGAAAATTAGGGTCTTTTTCCAGGGCCTTTTTGGTCCGCGACCCTTTTTATCTTAATCTTATTTTGTTATTGCCCCCGTTAAATCTTTTAGGAGAGTTTTTTTGTTGGAAACCGAGAGGAACATTAGTGTGAAAAATATGAGAATTTTGGAATTAAATGCTCACGCCCTCGGTGTTAAGCGTGATTTCCTTATGGAGAATGCAGGGAGGGGTTTGGCAGATTTTATAGTTGGGAAAATAAAGAATAATCGTGGTGAAAAAAAGGTTTTTTCGATAATGGTTTTTGCGGGTTTAGGTAATAATGGGGGGGACGGGATTGTTGCTGCACGGTATCTAACGTGGTGTAATGATTGTGAAATCACGGTTGTACTTTTGGGTAAGCCTTCTAGTATACGGACAAAAGAGGCCTCTAGAAACTTTCAAATTTTGAAGGAGATGGAAAATTCTGTTAGAATTTTAAAAATTACGGATTCTTCACAGGTTCAAGGTTTAAAGGGCCTACTAGGGTCTGCAGATTTTATAATAGATTCGCTTTTAGGTACAGGGGTCAGGGGGGCACTTCGGGAGCCTTATTTTTCTGCCGTTAAGGCGATTTTGGATCATGTTTCTAATGCGTTTATTGTAAGTGTAGATGTTCCAACAGGGGTGGATCCGGATACGGGGGAGGTTTCGGATATTGCGGTAAAAGCGGATGTTACTGTGACTTTTCATGCTGTAAAAAAAGGTCTTCTTAAGGCGAAGGAGTATGTTGGGGAGATTAAGGTTGTGAGTATAGGAATACCTCCTGAAGCGGAACTTTTTGTTGGCCCTGGTGATGTCTTGCTTAACGTTGTTGAGAGAAAACCTATTGCTCATAAGGGAGATTTTGGCCGTGTATTGATTATTGGGGGAAGTAAAATGTTTAGCGGAGCGCCAGCTTTGTCGGCAATGGCTGCTTTAAAAACGGGTTCAGATCTTGCAATAATTATGACCCCTGAAAGTGTTTCTTCTGCTATTAGGTCCTTTTCTCCTAACATCATTGTACAGCCTTTAGAAGGTGAGATCATAACAAGTGGCGTATTAATGCCTAGTCTTTTGAAAATGGTGGAAAAAGCTAAAAGCGTGGTCATTGGTCCCGGTCTTGGTTCTTTTGAGGAGAGTATGAAAGCAGCAAAGGAAGCTATTGAGTTATGTCAGGAGAAAAACATTCCTTTGGTTATAGACGCAGATGCTATAAAAGCGGTGGCAGATTTTCAGATAAAATTCAAAAAAGATAGCGTAGTGGTCACTCCCCATGCGGGAGAATTAAAAACACTCGTTGGAGAAAAATCCATACCTTCTAATTTAAATGAAAGAATGCTTTTTATAAAAGAAAAAGCGGCCCAAATTAAAGCAACCATCTTATTTAAAGCGCCTTACGACATAATCTCTGATGGGGGGCGTGTAAAAATCAATAGAACTGGGAATCCGGGTATGACTGTTGGAGGTACGGGAGATGTTTTAACAGGGATTGTAGGCGCGTTTCTAAGCCAGGAGAAGGATGCTTTTTCATCGGCTTGTGTGTCAGCATATATTTGCGGGCTTTCAGGAGATTTAGCGGTAGGGGAAAAGGGCTTTCATATAGTTGCAACAGACGTAATAGAGAAGGTTCCCCAAGCGTTTAAAAAAGCAGAAGAATTAGCGGAAACATAAAACAATAAAAAACAAGAATTAAGGCGGATAACTTGAAACTTTATTTACCGTAAAAGTTATAATTTCTTGCATTAAGCGTTCTCTTTTTTCAAATTCATAGCCCTTATTTTTGTTTAATATAAAAATTAGACCAAAGAGTAAAAAGGCTGCAATAAAAGTTCCTAAAGCGGTGAAGGTTCGGAGTCCGGCGATTATAAGGGCTGTTATTCCGGCTAAAATACCAGTAATTATTACCATTCCCAAACAAATCTTATTGACGATTCCAGATTTTATGCGCATCTCTGTTTTTCCGGTTTTCTTGTGTCGTATGTAGACCTCGTATTCATCGTTTTCAATGCGGAAAAGGCCCCTATATCCCAAAACTTCTTTATCCGGAGTATCTGAAAGTATTCTTATTAGTTTTATCGTTTTTCCGTTTCTCTTTTTTTCAATAAACTCTAAAACAGCTTCTGAGATTCCTTCTAAAGATGTTTCTTTACCAAAAAGCCAGTGAGGAGCCAAAAAAATTTCCCCGATTTTAAAAAGAATTAAGATAAGATTTTCGCCATCTTTTTGATTACTACTTTTTTACTCGACTACTGGGGCGCCACATTCATTACAAGAATATTTACCTGCAGGTATTTCCGCTCCGCAATTTCTGCATATCCACTGCTCCTCTGCTGCCCAAGTTTTAATCTCTGTCTTTTTCCTTTTAACTGGTTCTGCAAGTTTTCCACCGATAGCTCCAACAAAGCCCATACCAAATATTCCTAGGACAAGACTGGTTGAAAATCCTCCCAGGTCTTCTCCTACATCTGTCCCACCGAGAGAACTCAAGGCAAGGATTAGGATCATGCCAAAAATCATAGCAAGAACACCGCTGATAGCACCACTTCGCATACCTCTAGCACGAGCTCCTCCAACAAATCCACAAAAAATCCAAATGACTAAAGCAGCTGCCGCTTCTTTGCTCGAAGGATCGCTAAGGGTCTCGAAATAGGCCCCTAAAACGCTACCCATATCGCCTAAATCAGTGTCAACTATAGGTCCCCAAAACTCGCTCAACAAGAGCATCAAGCCTAAAGCAAAAAATATGATCATAAACGCGTTCCCTATAGGATTACGTCCACCACTATCACCTTCACTCATGGCATAATTACCCCCAAATAAACGACAATTTTCGTTGAAGTTGAAGTTGCATTATTGTTTTAACTATCTTATTATTATATAATCATTATATCATTTTATTTGATTTTTGCTCCCAAAAAAACGAAAAATATAGTTATGAATTTATGCATTCATTTTTTCATATATTTTTGAAAAGTAGAAAGGTATACGTATTATATTTTCTAGCTTTTGATCTTTCACATTCAGTTTGAATACGCCTCTAAACATTGGTTGAGGGCGTTCGATTGAAATGGCAAATAGAGCAGGTTTAACGGCTAAAAGTGATTGAAGGATTGTTTTTTGTAAGATTGATTTTTTGCATTCAGCTGGTTTATTGCTTTTGATTAGGATATCTTCATCTATCTCTTTGATGCCTGTGTGGATGTCTTCTAACTTTATCAGGGTATCGAAGTTGGATCGGATAAATCTTGTTTCTTTGCGGGGAATTATTTCGAGTTCAATTTTTGGCGAACGGGCAAAATCGATCTCAAAAAGGATCTTATCCTTTGATTTCATAGCGTATGTAAAAATGAATCCTCGGTGCTGGATGCTTATCGTTACTCTCATATTTTTTATAAAAGAGGCTTTTTTTGGCTTACATTCAAGGGTTACATAAATTGCTTTTTCCTCAAAAATTTCTATGCTTTTAACGTATTTATTTAACTCTTGTTTAACTTCTTTCATGTAGCTTGATAAGATTTTATAGTTTTTACCTAGACCGTAAAAGAATGTTGAGACGAGCAGAAATATGAGAAAAAGGGAGGCAAAGAATACGATTACAGTTATGATTTCTGACATAATAGTCACACGTCCATTTTAAATTATTTTGGGAGATTTTTTATGATGGTTTCAATTGTTTTTTGGCAAAAAACAACGCTTTTATTGTAGAAATCTTTCTTATTATCGACCTTGCCTCCTACTTTAAGTCGGGTGGCTTCAATAGCTATCTCTGCATTAAATTGGTCTCCAAATTTTTTTTGCAACAATTCTCCAGCTTCAAGCCTTGTAAAATCTCTTTCACCTAAGAAATATAAAAGGGCTTGAGTTACGCCTAAAACAGATTCTGCGCACCAATAAAGCTCATCGTCTCCTATATCGCCCCCTATACCAAGTGCTATTTCCCTGGCGCGTTTATTAAATTCACAAGCCATATCCAAAGAACCGCCTTTTATTGCATCATCGGTCAAATCAATGCTATCAATTTCATCGTTACCTAAAATGATTTTCCCATTTTTAACTTCTAATAACCGGATAGGGTTGACGGCATGAGGAACCTCTAGCTCTTGTACAACAATTACATCAAACAAACTTGAAGCGACAGGATCATCATAAAACTCGTTGAGCAAGGGAGAAATCTTTAAAAGTGTTTCAAAATAATCTGCTTCTTTATCAATGATTATGAAAAGATCAATATCACTTTCCCCCCGAAGATAACGCCCTTCACCTTTGGCGACACTTCCATAAAGTCTAATGCTTTTTATCTCCTTTTCAAAGCTCTTTTTAATCTTAAACTGAAAACGTTTAAGCAGCCCTTCATATTCATCCAAAAAATCACCTCAAAATCGCCTAGAAAGAAATTCGCCTAGAAAATTTCACTTCTTTTTTTGATTTTGTTTTTTCCGCCTAAAAAAAATTCTCCTTCATTCTCCTTCTAAAACTCCTTCTACGGGGTTTCTGAGGATGTCTAATCCTTCGATTTCTACTTCGCAAACATCTCCTGGTCTTAAGAATACTGGAGGATCTTTTTTATAGCCCACGCCTGGAGGTGTGCCTGTTGAAATAACATCACCAGTTTCAAGTGTCATGAATTGGGATATCATTGAAACAATTTTTGGAATGCTAAGTATTAGATCGGAAGTGTTTGATTCCTGCATTATTTCACCGTTAAGCCTTAGCTTTATGTCAAGATTATGGGGGTCTTCTATCTCTTCTTTTGTTGTTATACAAGGACCAATGGGGGCAAAGGTGTCAAAAGACTTGGAAAGAGCCCATTGTTTCAGTCCCCATTCAAATTCCACATCTCGCGCAGTTACGTCATTTAAGGCAGTATACCCTACTATGTAGTCCATTGCTTCTTCTTCTTTTACAAATCGCGCCCTTTTTCCCATTACTATACCCAACTCTGCCTCGAAATCTACCTTGGTTGGCGCGCTATTTGGAAGTATTATTGGTTCTTCAGGCCCTATTACAGCAGTTGGTGGTTTAAAGAAAACTTCGGGAAACTTGACCGTTGAAAGATCCATTTCTTCTGCATGTCCTTTATATGTTAGGGCAAGACAAATGATTTTTCGCGGTTCTACGGGTGCTTTTAGAACAATATCGTGGATGGGATATACGACATCGCCTATCCCTAATTCTCTAGCAGTTCTAGTGGAAAAGATAGCGGATCCAGTAGACGTTTCAATTAAGCCTTGTACTTCATCAAGACGGGAAATGAGAAAATTTATAGTCGAAGAACATGCCATTTCCGCGTTTCTATAATTGTCAACATCGGCGGTAATCTTCATGATTTTGAATCTGTAAGCCCTGAGAGCGGCTACTAAGTCTACAACACTGGCTTCTTTTTGCAATCCTAATCTTGAACGAGTAACTTCATCTTCTAACGTTCGAAATTTAACGAACTTCAACAGAAATCACAACCGGAAGATTTACGGCTCAATCCTTATAAGCCTCCTTTTCTTTTTAATTTTAAAAAATTATCTCATGTTTTTCTTTTAGCATTTTTTATTTTTAATCTGTTATGGAGAGGTTTTGGTGTTGAAGAGGGTTCGTGTGACTGAAAGGGTGAAAAGTCAAGTTTTGAGGGATGGTGTGAAAGCTTTAGAAGGAGGTGGAGTTTTGGTTGTTCCGACGGATACTAGTTATGGTTTGGCTGTTGATGCTACTACTGCCAACGCAGTTTTAAAAGTTTTTAAGCTTAAAAAAAGGCCTTTTAATAGCCCTATTCACATAATAGTAAACTCGGTTAGGATGGGTATGGATTATGCTGATTTTACGCCTGAAGCCCTTAAGTTGGCTGAAGTTTTTTTGCCTGGGTCCTTGACAGTAATTTTGAATTCTCGAGAAAATTTGCCTGAATTATTGACTGCGAGAAAGAGTACTAT
Organism: Candidatus Wukongarchaeum yapensis; assembly: GCA_016840425.1. Classification (GTDB taxonomy): domain Archaea; phylum Asgardarchaeota; class Wukongarchaeia; order Wukongarchaeales; family Wukongarchaeaceae; genus Wukongarchaeum; species Wukongarchaeum yapensis. The sequence goes on along the minus strand of JAEOSI010000010.1, from coordinate 12,403 downwards.
TGGTATTAGGATTCCTAAGAAAAACCTTGTATTGGAGTTGGTGGAGCTTTTTAAAAAGCCTATTACGGCAACTTCTGCAAACATTCATGGAGAGCCTGATGTTTATTCGATAGAAGATTTGCCTTGGGAGATTGGTAAGAATGTGGATATGATTATAGATGAGGGCAGGTTACCTGAAGTAAAGCCTTCTACCTTAGTAGATCTCACTTCGTGGCCTCCAAAAATTTTGAGGAAAGGCCCTATATCTTCTCATGAGATCTTTGAAGTTTTAGGTTTAAAAGAAGAATAAAAGGATTTATCCTTTTAAGCTTGATATAGGGGGCGGAATATTTCCCTTCTTATGGAAAAACTTGGAAGATATTTTACTTATAGGCATTATTGGGATGTTTTCAAAGGGAGGTTCTAAGTCAACTATATCCCCTGCTTTAGCTCCTGGTATGAGGAAGATGCGTAGCCCTAAAGATTTATTATGAAGAATGCCTATTGATAGGGTGTCGCTAATGATGCCGCACACAGTTTCCAAGGGTGTGTCACCTGGAATTGGAATGGTATCCAATCCGAGGGAGCATACGGATACTAGTGCTTCTAGCTTATCAATGGTCAATTTGTTATTTTTAACAGCCTTTATGATTCCTACATCTTCTGCTACAGGGAACATTGCACCTGAGTATCCTACCGTTTTATTTGAACCCATTAGCGCTCCCCTTTTTACTGCTTCGTTTAAGATGAAAAGGGCGGTGGTTGTTCCATGGGTTCCAAAAGCTTCAATTCCCATACACTCTATAACTTCTGCAATGCTCGAGTTTTCAATTTCGAGCCAAGGAGCTAAACTAATGTCTACACCAAAGTAGGAAACACCTGCTTTTTCAGCTATTTCTCTCCCGATAATATCGGCTTTTCTAACGGCTTTATAAGTTGTTGTTTTTATTTTGTTATAAATTTCTTCAAAATTTGAATCTTTTCCAAGTGTTTCTAAAGCGTTTTTTATGACGTGTAAGATGTAAAAATTAAGCCCTATACCTTTATCGGGATATGATCTATTATGATGAGATGCAGGTAAATAGGGGGTATCTAGTGGTACGTTGGCCGTAGTGAGGAGTTTGAGGTTTCCAAATCCTTTAGATCCTGCGGTTAAATTAGCGAGTTTGATGACCGCGTCGCCCATTAAACGTATTGCATCCATGTTAAGACCTGTTTTTGAAGAACCTACGTTGACGAAGGCAAAGATATTTTCTGTAGATGCTAAAATCTCTGGTATAGTGGCTATGATCGCTAGAGATTTCTTTGAAAGTCCTCCTTCTGCGCAGGCTGAAAAACCCCCTACGAAATCTATTTTTAATTCTTTTGAAGTGTTTTGAAGGGTGTAAGCGATTTTAAACATGATTTCGGTAAGCTTTTGGGGTATCTCTTTCTTTTCCAAAATCATTTCGGGTTTCAGGTGAAAATTCTTTGTGAGAGGGGCTACTATTTCTGCTAGGGGGGAAACTGCAAGTCTTAATGTTTGGTAAGGGATTCCGTGTTTTTCTGTAACTTCTTTAGCTATTATTTCGAACCTTTCGCACGCTTTTAGGATTTTAGACTCGATGTCTTCGCAAAGAGTGTTAACATCAGTATTTATACACTCATAAATATCCAAGAAGAAGCTAATAGCTCCTATTTTGAGACTTTTAATATCGACATCTACTGCTTCCAAAAACTTTCACTTCCAAAAACTTTCAAAAATTAATCCGGTGTTGGGACTTTATAAATTTCGCACAAAAATTAAATTGTTAGAAATCATAAAAACTTTTGAGATATTTTTTCCTTTTTTTGCTTTTGGTGGTCTAAAAAGTTGGTTTTTGGTTTAAGTGAGAGCGATGTAGAGTTTTTAGCTGTTTTTTTATGCCTTATTTTTCTTTTCATTGCAACAGTGCAAGATGTATTAAGGACGGAGGTTGAAGATTATGTTTGGGATTTGATGATTTTTTCAGGCATCCCTTTAATTGTTTTACGAATATTTCTCTCAGATGCGAAAAAAACCACTTTTTTACTTATCACTATTAGTATCGTGACAACCTTTTTGATTGCGTTGGTTATATTATTGGCTGGTTTTTGGGGGCCAGCAGATAGCAAAGCTCTTTTTTCAATAAGTTTTTTATTGCCTCTCCATCCTTCAGTTTTTATTGAAGATAAGACCCCTCTTTTCCCTTTTCCAATACTTGCTTTAATTTACGCTACTTTACTGCAGATATTTGTTCCCTTAGGGCTTTTTTTGATAAATGTGATGAAAAAGGCAAATTTTAACGATGTAAAAGGGACAAAAAGCCAGAAAATTGCCTTGTTTTTTATGGGTACTCCTTTATCGATAGACACTTTTGAAAGACGTTGGAAATATTTTCAATGTTGTGAGAAAAAGAAAAATGAAGGGGATGAAGGAGGATGGCAGCTTGACCTAGAATTCGAAATAAAAGAGCTTGAGGAGGATTTTCAAGAAAAAAAAGAACAAATAAAACAGTTCAAAGAAGATAAAAAGAGGCAGGTGTGGGTCACGCCAACATTACCTTTCATGCTATTCCTGCTTCCAGGCTTTATATTTGCAATAATTTTTAATACAAAAATATTTGAACTCCTTCTTAACATAATAAAAAAGTAAAAAATAAAACTTTTAAAGTGATAAAATGTTTTTGGCTCAAGAGTTTTTGTTTTCTAGCCCGGTGGTGTAGTGGCCAAAACATATTTTAAGACGTGTTGGCTAAGCATTCGGGGTTCTGGACCCTGAGACGCCAGTTCGAATCTGGCCCGGGCTACCATCCCCCATCCTTTCTAATTCTCTTCAACTTTTTTGTTATTAAACAATAATAGCACTCATTTCACTAAAATTAGGGAGATAAAATAAGGAATTAAACTGGTTTTTAAAATAACTTTAAAAATATTATATTAGCTTATATTGGGTAATAAATGGCTATTACTAATGCTATTAAAATGCCGAATATTGCTGCTATTAGCCATTCTATGAATATTGGTTTATACATTTTTGGGTTTTCTCTGAGCTTTATTCGTAGACCAAAAGTGATTGTTAAAAGGAAAAGGGGTAACCAAATAGCTGGAAAGTTTCTCACGTTGTTTTTTATGCCTATCAATTGAAAGACTAAAATTGCGATGATGAAGATTAAAAAGTTTGTAATAACCACTAGGTCCATTATTCGTGCTTCTACTGGTTCTTTTTTCCATTTGGAGATCATTTTAGAGAAGGACACTTTGGCTTCCCTTCTATCCTACTAGTTTTGTAAAGAGTTCAAAAATGTTCAAAAACATTTCTCTTATATTTGAACTAGCTAAAAATATGGGATATTTTTCTCTCGATAGTGTTTTCTTTATAGTTGTTGTGCTAGGACTCCTTAGGTACGTATATCATTTAAAAATGATGAAGAGAATCTAATAAATAGAATCTTACTGAAATGTCCTCGATTTTTGAATAAGAAGTAAAAAAGGGATGCGTGTATTTCTTGCAAAGCAGGTTTCACCATACACTAGATATCAGCGAAGTAGAGAACAATTTAAGTACTTCGATTGAACGAGGGTTAAGCCAAGAGGAGGCACAGGATCGTTTAGAGCGTTTTGGTCCCAATGTTTTGGAGGAAGCTAAACGTATCTCGCCTTTTAAGATGTTTATTGATCAATTTCGAAGTCCTTTGGTTTTAATTCTTATAGTTGCGGCGGCTATTGCAGGATTTTTAGGCCATACGATAGACCTGATAGTCATTCTTATAATAATTATTATAAACGCTATTTTAGGCTTTCTCCAAGAATATCGTGCTGAAGAAGCTTTAGAGGCTTTAAAAAGCCTAACTGCTTTGAAAGCCCAAGTTGTAAGGGATGGAGGGTTTATTGAGATCGATGCAACGGGATTAGTCCCCGGCGACTTAATCCTCCTTGAAACGGGGGAAAAAATTCCTGCCGACACTCGCCTTGCAGAAGTTATAGATTTAGAAGTTGATGAATCAACGCTTACGGGTGAATCTACCCCTGTATCTAAACACGTGGATCCAATTCTTGATAGAAACATAGTGGTAGCGGACATGAAAAACATGGTATTTTCTAGCTCCGTGGTAACTCGGGGGAGAGGGCGGGGGATAGTCGTAGCTACAGGACAAGATACTGAGATCGGTAAAATAGCTGAAGGTATTCAAAGTACAGGGGCTAAAAAAACACCTTTACAGGAGAAAATGGGGGGATTTGGAGCGCAGATAGGGCTGATAGTTATCGCGATATGCGCGGTTATTTTCACTACAGGTTACCTTCGTGGAGAAGATACTGTAAATATGTTTATTGCCGCTGTAAGTTTAGCGGTGGCCGCGGTGCCTGAAGGACTTCCTGCTATTGTGACTGCGACTTTGGCTATCGGTGTTCAAAGGATGGCTAATCGTAACGCGATAATTAGAAAGTTGCCTGCTGTGGAAACTTTGGGTAGCGCTACTGTTATATGTTCTGATAAAACGGGTACAATGACTAAAAATCAGATGACTGTGCGCAGAATTCGTCTTTTAGACCAGTCTATTGACGTAGAAGAGTCGAAGTTTTTGGTTGAAGGGAAAGAAACAGACCCGAAAAGTGATTCAGGATTAGAAATTTTACTACGCATCGGTGTTCTTTGTAATAATTCGCGTTTAGAACCTGAAAACGGCGGGGTTAGCGTTAGAGGGGATCCTACAGAAGGGGCTTTGTTAATTGCTTGTTTAGAAGCGGGAATAAAACTGGAGGTTATTAATCAAGAATATCCTCGGCTTTATGAGGTGCCTTTTGATGCTACTAAAAAGCGTATGGTAACGATTAACGAAAACATTGATGGGGAGCGAACGGCTTATGTTAAAGGTGCTGCTGAACAATTGCTTGATAGGAGCAGTAAAGTGTATAAGAACGGTGAAGAAGTTCCTATAACTGAAGAGGACAAAAACAATTTTCTGGAAACCAATAAAGATATGGCGAATCATGCGTTGAGGGTTCTTGGTTTTGCTTATAGAAAATTGGATAAAAAGGAGGATTATTCCGACGAAGAGAAAATTGTTGACAATTTAATATTTGTGGGTTTGACGGGAATGATTGACCCCCCAAGGGAGGAAGTAAAAGAAGCAATTAGAAAGTGTAAAAGAGCAGGTATAAAAGTTGTAATGATCACAGGTGATCATAAGTTAACAGCCGTGGCTATAGGGCGAGAACTTGGGGTTTTAGATGATACTAATAACCAAGTGATAACAGGCGTAGAGTTGGAGCAGATGAGCGATGAAGAGCTGGAACCAATAATAGATAGGGTGGGGGTTTTTGCAAGAGTTTCGCCCGAACATAAGTCAAGAATTGTCCAATTGCTACAACAAAAGGGACATATAGTAGCTATGACCGGTGATGGAGTAAATGATGCTCCCGCCCTTAAAATGGCTCAAATAGGTGTTGCAATGGGAGTAGGGGGGACGGATGTAGCGCGAGAAGCATCAGAAATGGTGTTACAGGACAATAATTTCTCCAGTATAGTGGCTGCAGTAGAAGAAGGGCGTTCGTTCTTCGACAACTTTCAAAAATTTGTTGTTTATCTTCTCGCAACAAATTTAGGGGAAGTTCTTGTGATATTTATCGGCCTTATGGTGGGGATGCCCTTACCTTTAATCGCGGTACAAATCCTTTGGGTGAACCTTCTTACGGATGGTTTACCTGCCCTTGCTTTGGGCTTAGATCCTACTGCGCCTGACACCATGAAAAGGCCTCCAAGGCCACCAGAAGAAGGCATAGTGGTCCGCCATATGCTTATACATATCTTCATTGTGGGTGCCGTCATGTGCATGGGAACATTAATGCTTTACAATTGGGCTAACCCTTTTGCAGATAAGGACAAGGCTCGTACAATAGCTTTCACTACTTTAGTTTTTTATCAGCTCTTTCATGTTTTTAATTGTAGAAGCTTAACTCTAAGCCTGTTTGAAGTGGGTCCATTTAAAAACAAGTGGCTTGTTCTTGCTGTTTTAACTTCAATACTGCTTCAAATTGCTGTTTTGTACGTAGGCTTCTTAAAAACAGCTTTTCAAACCGAAGGTTTAAACCTTAATGAGTGGATAATTATCCTGCTTGTAGCCAGTACCGTAACCCTTGTAGTAGAGATATTAAAAAGGACGAGGAAATGGTTGGAAGCCAAAGAAAGTTTAAAAATTCAACAAGGTGTTCCTCAACCCGCATAATTTGGTTATAATTTTCTTTCTTTTTCTACTTTTTTTGCTAGTGTATGGGGTATGTTGTATTTTTCTGCGATTTCTATGAATGCTTTGGTTAAATACTCTATTTGGTTCCAGGTTAAGCCGTATGTGTTGAGTTTCCATGTTTTTGTTGCTCCAAAAAACATGCCTACGATTTTTCTTTTCTTCAGTTCGTCTGATAGAAACCAGCCCTTTCTTTTGTGGGTTTTTGCGATTTTGTGAAAACTTTCTATGGTGTCTACCTTTGTTAGTGTGTGTTTTCTAGGCATCTCGCTTACTACTTTGTTTCCTTCAATTCTTAGAAATTCTTCCAAAAAGTAGTTTATTTTCTTTATTTCTTCGTCCCAATGTTTTACGCGTTCCTTAATCGCAGGGAAACTTGCCATCATAGCGATCATGTTAGCTCCCATTAAAGTACATCCAAGCATTTCAACCTCCTTTGCTTCAAAGACTCTTCCTGTCAAATCGCCTTTCATACTGCTTTTTCTAAAAACTCTTTCTGCCCATTCTTTGGTGGTGGCTAAAATTCCTGAAGGAGCTGGGGAGGCAAAACTTTTGTGACCTGATCCGACGATAAAATCTGCGCCGATTTTTTTCCCGTCTACGGGCATAACTCCAACAGTATAGGCGCCATTATAAAGGAAGGGGATATCGTATTCTTTTGCTACTTTTCCGATTCCATAAACATCATGCTCATTTCCTAACGAGTAATCAAAGTGATCGATCATTATCAGTTTTGGAAGTTTTCCCGTCTCCGCTTTCACTTTTTCAATTTTCTCGGCTGTTGCTTCTCCGGTAACTATGTTTTTTTCATTGGGGGGGATCTCCTTAACTATGCCTCCGGCTGCTTCAACGGCTAAAAACTCGGTATAATGGGCTAAAGAAGACATGACTACAGTGTCCCCCTTTTCCACCAAAGTATTGGCAACGGCTTGAAATCCTCTTCTCGCCCCAGGGACTGCCCTTGCAACATCCATTCCTAAGAATTCTGCAATTTCTTTATGAAACTTATCGATGGGAGGCTTTTTTATGCAGTCCAATCTAAAAGGCTTTCTACACCAATCACAGACAGAGTAACCGTCGCCATAAGCTATTAATGCTTTCATAGCCTCGGGAGTTAACCTGCCTGCGACCTGAATTGGTTGGATATTGATGAAAAGTTCTTCACGCGTCCTGACCTCTATGTCTCCAGCGATCTTTGCTTCTATACTCATTTGACCAACACCTTTTCCACTAAATCCATACTTTCTCTTACAACTTTTATAATATCCACTACTTGCTGTTTCTGTTCTTCGCTTAAATTAAAAACAGGTTTAGTTTTTCTAAGAATTTCACGAAGATCTACCAAAGCAAATTGAGATTGAAAAATCTTTTCGACAACCTTTTCCATCAAAAATTTTTCACCTCTACAAACTAAAAACGTTTAACGTTTGTTTAAAATCCTTTGCGAAAACCTTTTTTTCACAATTTTTAGTGGAATAATAACACTTTTTGGTTATAGTACCATTAAAAACCTAGGAACAAAAATAGTTAAACAGTAATGGTTTTTAATAGGAAATTAATTAAAAATTTTTAGTGGTTTGGTGGTTACTTTGGCTAAAAAACGAGAACGTCACCCAAATATAAGGTCAATAGAAGACCTTCCAAGTATGGAAGAAAATATGGCTAAAAAAGCTCGCGAGGAAGGCTATGTCACCATCGAAGCTTTAGCTACGGAATCTCCAGCAGTTCTCACAGAAGTTATGGGTATAGGTATTAAAACCGCTCTTAAAATAATTGGAGAAGCCAGAAATGCTTTAGAAATAAAGCCTATTCTAGCTTCTGATCTTTTAGAAGAAGAAAAAAGAATACAGAGCATAACCACTGGTTCTTCAAGCTTCGACGAAATTCTTGCGGGTGGAGTCTGGACGGGGTCGATCACAGAGATAGCAGGAGCTTATGGGACGGGAAAAACTCAGCTTTGCTTTCAATTATGTATAAACGCCCAAATACCTCAAGAAGAAGGAGGTTTGGAGGGAAGTGCTTATTTTATTGATACCGAAGGAACATTTTTCCCTGGAAGAATAGTGCAAATGGCCCTTGCGGCCAACCTAGACTCAAAAGAAATTTTATCAAAAATCCTTGTTTCAAGAGCATACAACACTAACCATTTAACCTTGCTTATTTCCGAAGCAAAAAGATACTTTAAAGAGCGCAACATAAAACTCCTCATAATAGACTCTATAGCTTCTCATTTTCGCGCTGAATTCACAGGAAAAGAGGCGATTCCAGCCCGTCAACAACTTTTAATGCGTCACGGAGAAATTCTACAAAGATATGCAGATATCTATGACATAGCCATTTTAGTAACAAACCAAGTTCTCATGAATCCTGATGCAGTTGTTTATGGAAAAATCGAAGAACCCGCTCTTGGATTGGCATGGGCCCATCGTCCAACCCATCGTATTCTTTTAAGAAAATCTAGAGGGACGGCTCGAATAGCTAGAATATTTGACAGTCCAATCTTACCGGAACGTGAATGTGTCTTTTATATAACTGAGAACGGGATATCAGACAGTCCAGAAACCTAAAAAACTGAAAGGTACGTAAAACAGATATTTTACGGAGGTTTAAGCCCGTCTTGGAAAGATTAACAAGTTTCATGCAAGAAAACTATGAAGCAATCGTAACCCAACCAAAAGACCTCGCTTTAACCTATCAACACAGAAAAAAAGACGTAGAAAACCTAGCAAAAATCCTTACTGAACAGGATTTTAACCGAGTTTATTTAACCGGTTGTGGAGATTCTCTCTTCATCTCTATAATAGCAAAGTTTGCCTTTGAAAAATTTACGAGACTTTTTACAGAGGCAATACCGCCCCTTGAGCTTTCAAGGTATCGTAAACTTGATGAAAACTCCTTAATCATTGCGATTTCTGCTTCTGGAAAGACGTTGAAAACAGTTGAAGCTGCAAAAAAGGTGAAAAATAAAAACATGAAACTTATCGCTTTGACGAATAATATGGAATCGCCTTTAGCGGAATGCGCTGACTGGGTTCTTCAAACCAAGTGTTCTGAACCTTTTGGAAAATCGCCTTCAAAAACTTCAACTACAGCGCTTTTACTGCTTTTCATGTTAACTATAGAATTGAGCAGGGAGATGGATAAAATTGGAAAAACAGAGTATGAACGTTTAGTAAAGGAGATAGAAGCCATCCCAAATATGGCGGATCGATGTATTAAATTAAATGAAAAGAATGTTAAACGTGTAGCAACAGCATTTAAAAATTGTCATAATTTTCATTTCATTGGAGGGGGACCAAATTTAGGGGTAGCAATGCTTGGAGCAACAAAGATTAAAGAACTTGATTGTGGTCATGCAGAGGCAATAGAGCTTGAAGAGTTTTGCCACTATCAAATAATAGTGATAGATGAAGGAACGCCCGTATTTATAGTTCTTCCCCGCGGAGAGAGTTATGATAGAGGGCTAGATGTTTTAAAGGGGCTAAATATTATTAACGTGCGACCGATAATAATAACATCTTCTGGACAGAATGCTCTAATCCGGGAGAGATCTTTTGAAGTTTTTGAGGTCTCAGACTCTATTGACGAGGTTTTTTTAGCTATATTAAGTGTCATGCCTTTGCAGTTATTTGCTTTTCACTTGGCGGTGAACAAGGGTAAGAACTTGCAGGGTTTTAAAAAACCGCATTCAAGCGTAATAAGGATATATTTTTGAGTTTTATTTGAGTTTTATTATGGTGACTCTAAAATTTTTTCATTTGTTTGGAGTTTTTCCCAAATGTTTTGGTAAGAACCCGCTAATTGGGCATATTTTTCTCTTTTTAATTTCCTTCGAATTTTGGGATCTATTTTTGGCTTTAGTTTTGGTTTGGTTTTGGTTTTGCTTTTCAATGGGCATCCCACTTAAAAATATAGAAGTTCAATTATTTTATTCAATTCAAGAAATTTAAAGTAAGGGGGGGAGGTGAGGAAAAGTGATTTAAAAGAAAAAAAGAAGATTTTCTTTTTTTATTCAGATTTTGTCGTTTTTTTACTCAGATTTTAGCAGTTGTTTGGCCATTTTTTCTAATCCTTGTCGCCTTATTGCGCCAACAGCTTTTATTACCGGTTTTCCGTTTTTGTATCCGATAAATGTGGGAACACCTGTTATTCCGAGTTTAAGGGAAGTTTGTGGATTATTTTGTGCATTAATTTTTGCAAAGGTCACTTTTCCTGTGTATTCTTCTGCGATTTGGTCAACTATTGGGGCCATTAGTCTGCATGGTCCGCACCACTCGGTATAAAAATCAATTATTATTGTGGGGGTCTCGGAAACGATTTTGTTGTATGTTTCGTCTGTTAGATGTATAACTCCATTTGGTTTCATTTTTTTCATCTCTTGTTGTTCATATAATTTGAACTACTTTAATAAACATAATAAACTTTGAATTAAAAAACCTTACGGTTCGATCGAAAACAAATTTACGGACATAAATTACGTAAAAAACTCTTTTAAAACCTTTAAAACAGATTCTATAACGTCTAATTTTTCAATATCCTCTTTTCCAACCCATTTGACCTCCAAAACATCAGATGCTGGGTGAATATCTCCTTCTAAATAGTCAGCCAAATAACTCAACAAAATATAATGAAATTCAGCCTTTCCTTGAGAATCAAAAAATATTTTCTCTACAACATCTAAAAGCTGTTTAACCCTAATTTTTACGCCGCATTCTTCAAAGACTTCCCTTTTCAAAGCGTTTTCTATGGTTTCACCAGTCTCTATAACTCCACCCGGTATGCTCCAACGCCCCCTATCAGGCTCTTTACCCCGTCTAACTAAGAGCACTTTATCCTTACGAATAACTAAAGCGCTAACCCCTACAATAGGTGCATCAGGGTATCTTCGCTTCATCCATCAAAAATCTCCCTTTGATCCGTTTCAAAAATTAAGCTTCATTATTTTCATTTTTCTCGCTTTCTTTTTCTTTTTCGGAATTAGGAGAAACTAGACTTTTTGAGATATCTCCGTGTTTTGATACAAGTTCTGAGATTTCTGCTTGAACGATTTCAACACTCTTTTTACGCTCGGCTTCCTGACCGCTTTTATCAAAATCTAACCGTGTTTTTTCTATTTCTTCCTTAAGTTCTTCTACGCGACTTACTTCTTTTGGAGTAATACTTTTCTCTATCTCTTTTATTCTTCTTGATAGCTCTTCCCTTTGAATTAGACTTATAGCTTTTTTTTGCGAACCTTCGTCGAAGAGATTTTTAGAAAGCAAAAGTTCTTTACGCGTGCTTTTAAAATCCCCTCTTTTTAAAAACAGTTCTCCTGCCATTATGCGGGCTTCTACAGCGTGCCTGTAATCCCCCAAGGAGAAGAAATGCATAGCTGCTTTTTGAAAAACATTTATCGCTTCTATCGGGGGTACAATGGCACCAGCATTTGTTTTTCCCTTGATAAAAAGTTTTCTTGCTTCTATGCAACCTTTATTGTGTTTTTTAACTTTACAAACATTTTCTGCAAAATCGGATGAAACTTCTTCCCCGAAAAGTCTGCATAGAAAATTTTCGAAGTAATCACAAAATTTCTCCTTTTTAGATCCCATAAAATCACCTTAAAGTTAGAGATTTTTAACAAATTAAAAATACGCTTTCTTAATTTAAATCATTACTGTTAAAATGAGGGAAAAAACAGGCTGAAATTTTTAGGCGGAAAAAATAAGGGGTGAAAGGGTATAGAGGGGCTTCAGTAGATATTATCTCCTTTGCGACGATTTTCCATGAGATCTACGGTCTCTTTCTCTAGAATGATGGGGTCTCTCTTCTATTTTTGCTTCCTCGTAAAAGAAAGCGCGATAGGCAGGGTCTTCCCGGATCCGTTCTAAAACTTCTAGGCCAAGAGGGGTGATTGCCCATCCTTTTGGTTCTTTACGCTCTACTAATCCTAACTGTGTTAAACTTTTTGAATACTTACCGGCTTTTAATGCGCTTCTCACCGAATCTAGACCGACCCCAATCTGCTTTGCCAGTTTTTTGTATCCTAAATATGGTCTTTTATATACTTCGATCATGATCCGCCTTTTGGTTCTTCCCAACCGTTCCAGTATTTCTTCCACGCTACTCATACGGGTACCACCGCTCTTCTCCCCAAATATTTTGATTTTCTTCTCGATAATAGTATTTAAATTTTTAGATTTTTA